>CADBNG010000432.1 GCA_902795985.1 uncultured Lachnospiraceae bacterium | reverse complement strand
GTCCTTCCAGAAACCGCAGGCAAGACCGGCAAGAAATGCCGCGCCCATTCCGGTCGTCTCCACGCAGGCCGGCCGGATTACGTCGCATCCGCAGATATCGGCCTGGAACTGGGCAAGAAGATTGTTGGCGGAAGCCCCGCCGTCAATTTTCAGCGAACGGATCGGCATGCCGGATTCCTCAATCATCAGTCCGATCAGGTCATAGGTCTGGTACGCCATGGCTTCCAGCATGGCCCGCACCAGATGGGCTTTGCTGCTGCCGCGGGTCAATCCGACGATCGTCCCCCGGGCATACGGATCCCACCAGGGGGCTCCCAGACCGGTAAATGCCGGAACGATATAGACTCCCCCGTTGTTTTCCACCGTACCGGCCAGCGCCTCCGACTCGGGAGAACTGCCGATCAGGCCCATCTCGTCCCGCAGCCACTGGATGCCCGCTCCGGAGATGAACACACTCCCTTCCAGCGCATAAGCTTTTTTCTCTCCCGCAGAAGCGGCTACGGTTGTCAGCAGGCCGTTCCTGCTTTCCACCGCCTTTTCCCCGGTATTCATCAGCAGAAATCCGCCGGTTCCGTATGTATTCTTGACTTCTCCCGCCTCAAAGCAGCACTGACCGAACAGCGCGCACTGCTGGTCTCCCGCCGCTCCGCTGATCGGGACTTCCGTGCCGAAAATCTGCGGATCCGTTACGCCGTAAACGCAGGAAGACGGCCGGACTTCCGGAAGCATGCTCATCGGAATATGGAAATACCGGCAGAGCTTCTCGTCCCATTCCATTTTATGAATATCGAAAAGCATGGTCCGGGACGCGTTCGTTACGTCGGTCACATGGACCTTTTTGCCGGTCAGATGATAAATCAGCCAGCTGTCGACAGTCCCGAAAGCCAGCTCTCCTCTTTCCGCCGCTTCCGCCGCTCCCGGTACGTTTTCCAGAATCCAGGCGATTTTCGTCGCGGAGAAATAGGCATCCGGGATCAGGCCGGTGGTCTTTTTGATATATTCTTCCATTTCCGGTTCAATCTGCCCGATCCGCTCCGCCGTGCGCCGGCACTGCCAGACAATGGCCGGATAAACAGCCTGGCCGGTTGCCCGGTTCCAGACGATGGTGGTTTCCCTCTGGTTGGTGATTCCGATCCCGGCGATTTCCGACGGTGAGGTCTGGATTTTCCCCATTGCCTCCGCCGCCACCGAAATCTGGGAGGACCAGATTTCGTTCGGGTCGTGCTCGACCCACCCCGGATTCGGATAATGCTGCGCAAACTCCTTCTGGGCGGAGGAAACGATCCGCGCGTTCCGGTCAAACAGAAGACACCTCGAACTGGTCGTCCCCTGGTCCAGCGCCATAATAAAATCCACCATAGAATCTCTCCTTTCCGGCATTCGTTTCCCGGTTGTTTTTCTTTACTATAGCCGGATTTTGCCCGGCCTTCAAGTGTTCCGGCCGCAAAACCGTCCGGCGGCGCAGCCGCGGGACGGAAGGGACGGAGCAGGGGGCCGAAAGGGACTGTCCCCATCGGGCGCAGCCGCGGGACGTAAGGGACGGAGCAGGGGGCCGGAAGGGACTGTCCCCATCGGACATTTTATCGAAACGTTATACAGTAATTAACCACTTTTTTTCCGACTCCCGGGTACTTAACTGTTGCTTTTTGGCCCCCGGAAGTCTATAGTAGTAATGGTGTGAAAAAAGGAGGGCGAAAGCCTTTCCGAAAATCATTTCTAAATGCTTTTTAGAAGAAAGGACGTGTATTATGAGTTACAAAGTTACAAGAAGAAACGAAGCTTACAAGTACGAAGCCAAGGGACATTTCGATGTTCGCACCACCAGACTGCATGATCCGCAGGATGTGAACGACGGAACCATCGTTATGGGCCTTTCCCATTTCCTTCCGGGCGGCGGCGCTGAGATGGCACCGGCCAACTTCGAAATGGTATATTACATCGCTGAAGGCGAAATGACCGTTACCATGGGCGAAGAAGACGGAACCGAGACTCCCTATGTCCTTCATGCCGGCGACAGCGTACATTTTGGCAAAGGCACCAAGCGCGGCTGCCTCAACACCGGATGCGTATCCGCTCAGATGCTTGTTATCATGATCAAGGCCTGATCCGCGGAATAGTATTTGCAGTTGGAGGATTAATTTAAAATGACATTAGCAGACATCAAAAAAATTGCTGTTTTAGGCGCCGGAACGATGGGCCCCGGCATTGCTCAGATTTATGCGACCGCCGGTGTTGAAGTCACCATGTGGACCCGTTCCGAAGCGACGAGAGAAAAGGCCAAGGCCGCTCTCCTTGCTTCCCTTCATACCTTCGCAGAAGAAGGCGTTATCACCGAAGCTCAGATCGAAGAGATCAACAACCGTGTTCATTTCGAGCTTACGGTCGAAGAAGCGATCGAAGGTGCGCAGTTCATCCAGGAGACCATCGTTGAGAACAGAGACGCAAAGGAAGCCCTGTACAAACAGATCGCCGCTGCCGTAAAGCCGGGCGTCATCATTGCTTCCAACACCTCTGCCCTCAACATCTTTGAAGTTGTTCCGGAACAGCTCCTTCCGCAGATGATCATCTGCCACTGGTATGCTCCGCCTCAGCTGATCCCGCTCGTGGAAGTTGTCAAGAGCGAGCAGGCTCCGCAGGAGTATGCCGACATCGCCATGGAACTTCTGAAGAAAGGCGGCAAAACGCCCGTTCTCATGAAGAAATTCATCCGCGGCTATATCGTCAACCGTCTGCAGCAGTGCCTGAACCAGGAAGTCTTCTACCTGATCAGCAACGGCTACTGCGACGCGGAAGCCATCGACCTTGCGTCCATGGCCAGCTTCATCCCCCGTGCCTGCGTTCTCGGCATCTGCAAGAGAATTGACTTCGGCGGCGTGGATATGACGTACAACAACTTCAAGAACAAGAGCTATACCGCTCCTGTATGGGACGAGATCCCGAGCATCCTTCAGGAAAAGGTCGATGCAGGCGAGCTGGGAATCAAGACCGGCAAAGGCTTCTACGACTACACCGGCAAGGACATCGAAGCCGTTAAGGCAAAACGTGACAAATACCTGTTTGAAATGTTCCGCCTTCAGCAGAAATTCCTCGACGATCCCGTTTAATTACGCACACAAGAAAGTAGGTATTATTAAATGAAATCAAAAGTAGTAACGGTCGAACAGGCAATGGAGCATTGCTTTGACGGCATGACCGTCATGCTTCCCGGATTCGTTAACTGCGGCGTTCCGGAGACCCTTATCGAAGGACTGATGGACAAGGGCGTTAAGGATCTTAACGTTATCTCCAACAATACTTCCGTCAAAGGCCGCGGAATCGGTCTGCTGGTTCATGACAACCGCATCAAGCACATCACCTGCTCTCATATCGGAAACAACGTTGAGACCGTAGAAAAGGTCGTTGCCGGTGAGATCAATGTTACTTTCACCCCGCAGGGAACTCTTTGCGAGCGCATGCGTGCCGGCGGAGCCGGTATCGGCGGCATCCTGACCCCCACCGGTCTCGGAACCCCGATGCAGGACGGCAAGGAAGTCATCGAAGTCAATGGCAAGAAATACATCCTTGAGCTCCCGCTTCATGCCGACGTTGCGCTGATCCATGCATGGAAAGCCGACAAGATGGGCAACCTCGTTTATCGCCGCACTGCCAGAAACTTCAACCCGATCATGGCGACTGCCGCGGACTTCGTTATCGTCGAAGCCGAAGAGATCGTTGAAGTCGGCGAACTGGATCCGGATATGATCCATACGCCGGGAGCCGTTGTCGATCTGATCGTACAGGGCAGACCTACTGAATACGGAACCAAGGAGGGCAGCAGATAATGAATATTAAAGAAGTTATTACCAGAAGAGCCGCGAAACTTTTCAAGGACGGTGATGTTGTTAACCTTGGTATCGGTATGCCCACCATGATCATGAAGTACATTCCGGAAGACGTGGATGTATGGTTTGATTCCGAGAACGGTATCCTTGGCCTCCTTCAGCTTGGCCCGGACGAAGAGCCCGATTTCAACCTTGTGGATGCCGGCGGACAGCCCGGCGCGATCCGTGTCGGCGGTTCCTGCTTCTCCAGCTTTGATTCCTTCGGCCTGATCCGCGGCGGACACGTGGACTACACTGTCCTCGGCGCTTACGAAGTAGACCAGAACGGAAACCTTGCCAACTGGATGGTTCCCGGCGCGACCTGTGCCGGAATGGGCGGAGCTATGGACCTTGTTACCGGTTCCAAGCACACCGTTATCACCCTTACCCATACGGATAAGAAAGGCAATTCCAAGATCAAGAAGAACTGCACTCTTCCGCTTACCGGCGTAGGCGTTGTTACCGACATCTGCACCGAGCTTGCTTACATGCAGGTCACTCCGGAAGGTCTTGTTCTGAGAGAGATCGCCAAGAACACCACGATCGAAGAAGTTGTCAGCAAGACCGAAGCCGATCTGATCATTCCGGATGATGTCAAAGTCATGGACATCGACTGGGATGCCGTTTTTGCCGAGTAATCAGGTAAACGGCTGATCCCTTCGGGGATTCAGACGACTCATACACGTCAAACGCCGCCGGTGATCCGGCGGCGTTTCTTTTTTCAGCTCAGGGACAACAAAGACTTACTTCAGCTCTGTCAGCGCAAAGAAGTCCACCAGTTCCTCCAGGCTCATCTTCGCGAATTCTTCCTCATACTTGGTGATATTTTCACCCGAGCTTTCCAGCTCCTCATGGTATTCTTCCAGCTCGTCCTGCATGTTCTCCAGCATATACTCCCGTAGTTCTTTCATCGTTTTCTCGATTTCCGTTTTTCCCTCGGTATCCCATTGGGACGCGAGCTCCGGCCCGACTGTCGCGATTCCTCCGCTGTAATAGGGTATGTTCAACATGCTGCCAAGAAATCCCATCTGGTTCAGATTATACCATCTGCCGTTATAGCAGACGGTATCCATGATCAGGATGGCGTCATAGTCCCCCAGACTGACATGCAGCGCAAGCGGTTTGAAGCCTTCCGCGCCGGCAGTTTTTGCCTGAATATACATGTTCTTCATTCCCATGACCGAAAGCACATTCTCTTCCAGCGCTTCCCCGTAAAGGATCTCCCGGATCTCCATTTTGGAAAAATCCGGTGCTTTTCCCAGCTGGGTGATCAGCTGTTCGATATCTTCGGGTTTCGATTCTTTTTTACTGAAGTCGGCAATTCCTCCCTCCAGAATGTCTGTCAGATAGCTGTCGGGATGGGGCTCCTCGTAGATGCCATTCTCAGCGGAAACAAGCATCAGCATCTGGCGGTCGATCTGATCCAGAATCGTATTCTTTCTGTTCTCAATATTGATCTGTTCCCCAAGGGAACCTTCCTCTGCCGGGAACGGATACTGGCTGAAGTAGCCGTTACTGTACGCTCTGGTACGTCCGATAAATCCCTGCAGATCATATCCGCTGCAGAAAGACTCTATGGCGAAAGTGGACAGCATAGCGTCCAGATCTTCGTCTTT
>CADBNG010000431.1 GCA_902795985.1 uncultured Lachnospiraceae bacterium | reverse complement strand
CGTGCCCGGGAACATCCAGAATTTTGAAAAATTGAATTCATAGGAAGTTCCTTCGTAATACAGTTCGCCAAGAAGCTTGCGGTCAAAAGTAATCCCGAACGCGATGGGCTTGCCTCCGCCAATATCAAAAGCGCTGTTTTTCAGCCTGTTCCCGGTCTTCCGGCTCGTAAGATTGCAGGAAGACAGCCAGACCCAGGGAGAAGTAAAATCACTTCCCCAGTTTTTGTCCGCGTAACCGTAACAGGTTTCCGGTTCGACAATATACCGTTCACCGTTGCAGATAACAACCCCATTATACAGAGTTTTCACTCCTTCGGCGTGCCAGTACATTTCAAAGGCCTTTAACTTGCGGAAAGGGGAACTGGCTCCGTAGCCCACGTTATAGGCAATCTTTTTATCGATTGTCAGATCCCAGCTTATCGTCCCGTTGTCGCACATCCATTCCGGATGTTCTTCGGCGCCATGAACGGATACTTCACCCTTTGTATAATATTCCGACAGATAACAGTCCTCTGCCGTAATCGTGAAGGGCGCTTTTCCTTTCATCTCAACAGTATTCCATCCAAAGAACCGGTGGAGCTGAAAATGCTCGGTCCCCCAGGTCCCGATCTTCACCATTAAATAGGAAGGGCGGATCCCCTTTGCCTGGTTTTCCGGCAGCTGTCCGAAAACCGGCTGGCTGCCGCCAAGTTCAGGATTGCAGGTGAAAAACTCCAGAAAAAAAGGTTTCGGTTTACCGGTCTTTTCATGAATGGCGGTAAAGGAATGCCACCACCAGTCATATCCTTCTTCCGCAAACTGTCCATCCAGCATAAACTCATCCCGGGTGATGTCGTGTCTGTTCATGATAATCCTCCTTTCCCGGAACACAGGGTTGTTCTGTTATACAGAAGGGCCCGACGCGCACAGACCAATAATCATCGATCCGACATGCGTCAGGCCCGTACTGGCAAAGCTCAAAGGATCCTGTGCAGTATCCAATCACTCTGTCGGTTCATCAAATATTCTTTTGGAAAGGCCGGCTTCCTTGATCTCAACTGCTCTTTTGATGATTTCGACGCAGCCTTCGATTCCGAAAATCCCGCTGTCTACGGAAAGATTATAGCTCTCTGTAGCCCCCCATTTTTTGGCGGTATAATAATTGTAATAACTGGCCCGCTGCTTGTCCTGACGCATAATAAACTCACGCGCTTTGGCATTGGTAAGATTGTTTTCAATGGCAACACGCTGAATACGGGCCTCAATATTCGCATGGACGAAAACGCTGATCAGCCGGCTGTCCAGCTCCAGCGCGTAGTCGGCGCAGCGTCCGATAATGACGCAGGGACCTTCCGACGCGATTTTTTTGATCGTATCGAACTGGGCCAGGAAAACCTTCTGGTTCAACGGCATCTCCGATACGACCGAGCTGGAATAGCCTCCGGAATAGGTTCCCATAACAAGGGAATACAGGAAACTGTTGGTGGGTTTTTCATCCTGATTTTCAAAGATTTCCTGGCACAGTCCGGAGTTTTTAGCCGCTTTTTCCAGCAATTCCTTGTCGTAGCAGGGAATGCCGAGATCGCGGGCAAGAAGTTTTCCGATACGATGCCCTGCACTGCCGGATTCTCTTCCGATTGTGATAATACTGTTCATATTATTACCTCCCTGTTGTCCGCGGTTTCGGTTATTTTAATATAATACCATATCAGTTTTTTTTATACAAGCGAAGCAGCCGTTCAAAATACTCCGGCAGCGGCGCAATGATCTCCAGTCTTTCTTTTGTCCGGGGATGGTCAAAGCCGATAAAATACGCGTGCAGTGTCTGACCGGTCAGTCCTTTTACACGGCAGGGGGAAGGCCCGTAAACCTCATCTCCAAGAATCGGATGTCCGATATGGGACAAATGAACCCGGATCTGATGGGTTCTTCCGGTAAGCAATGTGCATTCAATATAGGAACAGTCTTTCAGTTCTTCCAGGACGCGGACGATGGTAACCGCTTTTTTCCCATCAGGTGTGACCGCCATTTTCTTGCGGTCCTTTTTGCTCCGTCCGATAGGCGCTTCAATTGTGAACTGCTCTTCTTTCAGATGCCCGTGAATAATTGCCCGGTATTTCCGGTCGATACTGTGTACTGCCAGCTGGTCCGCAATTTCCCGGTGCGCATCATCGTTCTTACATACAATTAACGATCCGGTCGTGTCTTTGTCGATTCGATGGACAATTCCGGGACGCAGAACGCCGTTAATGCCCGAAAGGCTGTCTTTGCAGTAATACATCAGTGCATTGACCAGTGTACCGGCAGAATGTCCGGCCGCGGGATGCACGACCATGCCTTTGGGTTTATTCACTACCAGGAGATCGCTGTCTTCATAAAGAATATCCAGGGGAATGTCTTCCGGAAGAATATCCGGAATCGTCTGATCCGGCACTTCTGCCGTCAGGACCTCCTCTTCCTTCAGCTTATAGCTGCCCCGGATTGTTTTGCCGTTTACGCAGACCGAACCGTCATCAAAGACTTTTTTCAGATACGACCGGGAAAAGCCTTCCATCTGGGAGGCAAGAAAAGAATCCGCGCGGATGCCGGCATCTTCTTCTGTAATGTTAAGAATGACTCTTTTCATCCGTTGATCCGCGGCTGCGGGATTTCAGGAAATCCATATCGCCGTCCTTGTAATGAAACAGAAGCAGAAGGATGATTGCTGCCATTGAAAGCGTCACATAAATATCCGCCACATTGAATATCGGAAAGTCGATAATGGAAAAATAGATAAAATCCACTACGTAATGTTGAGCAGTCCGGTCAATAAAATTGCCGATCGCCCCGGAAAACAGGAACATAAAGGCGATAATGGCCGGAAGGTAATACCGGTTTTTTGGTATCCGGACAATGACATAAATCGAAATCGCGATAAAAACAAGGGTAATAATGGTAAAGAAATACTGCCGGTTCTGAAGGATCCCGAAGGCCGCTCCCTGGTTTTCCAGATAACGCAGTTCCAGGACACCCGGAATCATAACATAAGGCGGCTGTCCCTTCAGATGAAGGACGGCCGCGTATTTCATCAGCTGATCAAAGAGTACGGCGGCCGCCGTACCCAGGATCAGCCAGATAAAAATCTTATTGGAATATGTGCTGACGTATTTGCTGTTTTCAGACATGGAGTTTACCGGCTTACCGCAGGGACGCGGTACTGCTTAAAATATCGGTAATATCTCCGGAGATATCCACGTTGGCAGGTGTCAGGATGAAGATATAGCTGGAAACCTTCTGAAGGGATCCGTTGATCGAATAACAGGTGCCCGAGGTGAAATCGATAACGCGCTGCGCCAGATCCACGTCAATTCCTTCCAGATTCAGGACGACTGTGCAGTTGGATAAAAGCGTGTCGGCAATTTCCCGGGTATCTTCCATATTCGTCGGTTTAATCACACAAACTTCCATTGAGGAACCTCCACGTTTCCGGATCGGCGTAACCTTGGATGTATAGGACGGACGCGCAGGCTTTGCGGCAGATTTAACGGCGGCAGGCTCCGCGGCTTTCTTTTTCACCGGAGCGGCAGGCTCGGGCTCGTAGTCGTCCTCGTCATCATCCGCGTTGTCGCGGCTGCGAAAACGGCTCAGGATGCCTTTTTTCGTCTTCGCGGGTTCTTCGAAATCCTCTGTTATCCCCTCATCGTCGTCATCATAGTACTCGTCTTCGTCATAATCGTAATCATTTACGCGAATTGCATTGATAAACCTGTCAAATACTCCCATTTCCGTTCCATCTCCCCTATGCCGGATAATTTCTTTCTCCGAAAATCGCTGTGCCTACCCGAATCATGGTAGCCCCTTCTTCAATGGCAACCTCGAAATCGTTGGTCATTCCCATGCTCAGTTCATCTAAATATATATTATTATTTTTCCGATTTATGTCAACAGAAATCTGTTTCAATTTGCGAAAGACCGGACGGTTTTCCTCCGGGTCCGGCACGTACGGAGCGACCGTCATCAGTCCCCGGACGTCCAGGCCGGGAAGGCGGCTGATCGTAAGGATAAAGCCCTCCGCTTCCTCTGCGGTTATCCCGAACTTACTCTCCTCTTCCGCTACATTGATTTCCGCCAGTACCGGAACCACTACGCCTTTTTTTACAGCTTCCTTCGAAATCGCTTCCGCCAGCCGTACCGAATCCACGGAATGAATCATGGCCGCGCTTCCCACAACATATTTCACCTTATTCTGCTGAAGGTGACCGATGAGATGCCAAGAAATATCCTGGGGCAATTCCGGCATTTTTGCGCACATTTCCTGAACCCGGTTCTCACCGAAAAGGCGTTGTCCCTGGTCGTATACCGCCCGGATCTCCTCTTCCGGATGGGTTTTGCTGACGGCAATCAGATGAACGTCCTGCGGAGAACGGCCGCATCGGCCGCAGGCTTTTTCGATCCGCTGCAGGACATTCCGGTAATTCTCTGTGATATTCAATAGATAATCTCCGATTCTTTGATGGAAGAGCCGTTCTGCACGATGAAATCGAACTGGGCGACTCCGTAACTGGTGTTGGGTTCCACAATACAGTACTCTTCGTTCTGGTCAATGATGGATATTTTACGGAAAACCGCGTAGCCTTTATTGACACAGTATACCCCTTCCAGGCTTCCGGTCTTACCGATCGTAAACTTATCGTCCGTATCCGGTGAAAGAAGGATATCCCCCTCTTCAAACAGGTTCTTCTCGACATAGTACTCCACGGTTTCCGTCTCGGGATCCGTGGTTTCCGCGTACAGGGTCACATCGATGTATTCGATCTGCTTGGAACCGTCTGCATTGCGGGATTCCTTCTTAACGAGCGCCTCTCCCCGGACTGCCCCGGAAACAAAAAGCTCGGGAATGGCATAAAACTCTTTTTTCACAATCGAAGATACCGGGATTTTCAGGCCGGTTTCATTGTTCGTGAACAGTTCGATATCCACATACCGGTCATCGAGAAAGCGGTACATTCCGGCGTCAAAACGGATTCTTGCATACCGCTGTTCTCCGTTCATGAAAAAGGTAAGGGTGCCGGATTCGATCGTATTGTCTTTCAGGAAGCGGACCTGCAGATCCGTTTTCTGGGCCAGCCGGACCAGCTGCTTGTCCGTAATCGGGAAACAGATGCTCCAGGTTTCCCCGTAAACGATGCGGTAAAGGGCTTCTCCCGTTTCGACAACCGACTGGTTGCTGATCTTGGGCATGGAATACAGGGACGTCTTAAAGATTTCCGGAGTAAGCTCTTCTTCCGTCAGCTTTTCCTTTCCGTCGGTGGAATAGGCCACGTATCCGTCGCCTTTGGATTCGTAGAAGTTTCCGGAAGAATCCGTCAGGGAATCGGTACTCCAGAGAGAGCCGAGAATATCAAATTTCAGATCGCTTACGCTTTCAAACCGGGAAGGATCAAAAAACACCGAGGCCTGGGACAGCAGCTTTCTCAAGCCCGCGTATTCTGCGGGCTTGAGAGTCTTGTACTTATTCGGCAATGGCGTGGACGTGACGGCGCAAATCGGCTGCCTGGCGCCGGATTTGCTGCCGTTATAGACAAAATGATTGACATACCCGGAAGTCGTCGAAAGGACAACCTCCTCATCTCTCATGATCAGGGCCGTGCAGGTATCGTTGCCGGACAAAGGACCGGTAACGACCTGGAACGTATCCACATGCCGGTGCGATATAAACAGTACCAGAGTGATCATCAGGTACAGAAAAATCGCACCAAAAATAATGATACCGATATTGATATCGCCGCGGAGCTTTTTTGAAGCCATTTTATAATGCTACAACGACCTTTTCCTGAAGCGCAGGGCTTAATTCGGACTTGTCATTCGATACGCTGACGACAAAATTCACATCAAAAGCACTGCTGATCGCTTCGATCTGGGAAATGGACTTGTCCAGATCGACGGTTATATCGTTGATATCGGCAAGGAATGAAAAGGAATCGATATAAATGCTTTCAATATCATGATCCTGGGAAATAATTCCGCAGAGAAAGCCCTCCAGCTGGTCGTAACCTTTGACCGGATAAAGGGAAACGTCGATCAGACGGATTTTATTGCTGAGCTCGTACATGTGCTTGGAGTTCTTGTCGAGATAAACAATATTGCCGATCGCTTCCTTAACGGCGTTGTTTGCGCCCTCGATCAGATATTTCGTTTTTCCCTTTCCTCTGTTGCCAACAATCAACTGAACCATGAGCATTTACCTCCTGTTTTATGGTGCTTTTATTATAACCAATTCATCATTAAAACTCAACAATCAATGAGACGCAATCGAACCCAGCAGCTGATTCATGTCGGTATAAAGCGCTGTCTTGTTTTCCGCGTTCAGAATGATCGCAATATAGGGAATTCCCCGCTGATCCTGAACCGCCAGAGCAAGGCAGGAACCGGCCTCGTCCGTCGTCCCGGTCTTTCCGGCAAGGATCTGAACCCCTGCGGGAAGATGTTCGTCTCCCGTAAGGAAATGGTCCGTGGAGTTCAGGTCGTACATGATGGAATCTTCGCCCCGCTGTACGGTCAGATGGTACACGCTCAGACGGACCGCGTCGAGAAAAACCTGATAACGAATCGCTTCATTAAGCATCAGATAGATATCATAGGCCGTGGTATAGTGTTCCTTGTCGTGCAGTCCGTGGGCATTTACGAAATGAGTATTCTTCATTCCGATCGCTTCCGCTTCCAGATTCATGCGCTGGACAAACATCTCCGTACTCCCGTCAATATGCCGGGCTATCGCGTTGGCCGCGTCATTCGCCGAATAGACGACCAGTGAGTAAAACAGCTGCTCCAGAGTGACCGTATCTCCCGGGATGAGGCCGGATACCTGGGATCCCTCTTCCAGATCGAAATCCGCTTCTTCCATTGTTACGCTGTCGGACATGTTTCCATACTTCGCGCAGATAATCGCGGTCATGAGTTTTGTAATACTGGCAGGATAGGCCCGGTCAAAGATTCCCTGTGCGAAAAGGGATTCCCTGCTGTCCAGATCGAAAAGAAGTCCCTTCTCCTTCGTGGAATCCAGCTTTACGCCTTCAATCGTTACGGAAGGAGCCGAAATAACGAGATCCTGCGCAAAGGTTTTTCCCAGCGTCTGATCAATGGCATAGGATGCGGAAGGAGTATACGGCAGGGAAAGATCCAGTTCCTTCTGCCGGTTTGAAAAAAACCAGACAAAAAGCACAATCAGCCCTGCTACCGCTATAATCACCAGCACCAGAAGAAGGTTCCATATATTCTTTTTGCTTGTTCTTTCTTCAGTCATATAAAGCCAGTATACCCCGCGTCTCTTTATTTCTGCAGAAGCCGGGTGTCGATCCTGCGCAGGCCGGGTTCTTTGTCAAAGCGCCGGCGCTGCAGCCCCACGTTCAGCACGAAGCCCATCCCGATAAACAGGCTGATCAGGGAAGTCAGACCGTAGCTGATAAAAGGCAGCGGCGTTCCGGTATTCGGCATCAGGCCGGTTGCCACGCAGATGTTAATAAAACTCTGGACCGCAACGAGCGAAGCCACCCCGCAGCAGATAATCTTCCCTGCCAGGTCCTTCGAGCGGCTGCCGATCCGGATGCATTGAAACACAATCAGAAACAGAAGCACAACAATGATCGTACATCCGATAAAGCCGGTCTCCTCTCCTGCCACGGCAAAAATAAAGTCATTCTGGGTTTCCGCCACATAGTTTCCTTTATTGGAGGAGGTGACGCCTTCATTGTTCAGGCCTTTTCCCCGGAGCTGACCGCTTCCTATCGCGGTAACCGAACTGTTCTGCTGGTTGGCCGACTCGGAATATTCGTCGTCATCCGGATTCAGGAACGTCATGATACGTACCTTCTGATAGTCGTTCAGGATCGGCAGGTCCGTCTGGGTAATCAGAAGAAAGCCGATCAGAAGGATCGGAACCACTATCAGGATCGTCTTGCCGATGATTTTATACGAAATCCCGGCAATATACATGATAATGCAGAACATAATAGTCAGCGTAATGGCATTCTTCAGATCCGGCTGGCTGGCGACCAGCGCGACCGGTACCGCCATCAGGATAACGGCCTTGAGGATCGTCGCCGCCGTATTGAGGTCGTTCTCATGCTTCATCAGATACATGGCAAAGAACAGGATCAGAAGAATCTTGGACAGCTCGGTCGGCTGGAATATCAGGCCGTTTTCACCGCCGATGGCAATCCACCGGGCCGCGCCGTGGCTCATGAGTCCCATGATGATAACCGCCCCGAGAAGGACGAGATTCAGCAGATAAATAATCCAGTAGAAATTCAGGATCCAGCTGTAATCAAAGAAGGCGACAATCATCATAATGACGAGGCCGGCAATCAGGCCGAAAAGCTGCCTTCGCATCAGGGTATCGTCCGCCGATCCCACCAGAAGGACGCCGGCGCTGCCGATGACAACCAGCAGGATAATCAGTAAAAAATTCAGATCTTTAATTCGATATCTTCTCAGCATGATAATCAGTCCGTAATCGTGGAAGTCAGGCCTTCCGTAGCTGCCTTTTCATTCAGAATCTGTGTTTCGTCCGCAAGTCCGTAATAATAGTTCAGGATATCCTTTGCGGCCATGACCGCGTTGTCGGAGGAATAGCCGTAAGCAATCCGCACCGCGAAAGCGATATCATCATTGGACAGGTACTGGGAATAACCGATAAACAGCGCATGGCTGGGCCGGTCTTCCGATTCTTCCGCCGTTCCGGTCTTGCCGAACAGATTGACGGGATAATCCTTGAACGCCGGTTTTGAGGTGACCACGCCTCTCATTCCCGTCCGGATATCCGCCCAGACGATATCGCCGAACTGGGCCTGTTTTCCGACAACCGGACCGTACAGTTTCAGGACATTGCCCGCAGGATCCGTCACTTTCTGAAGAAGGTTCAGATCATAACTCGTTCCGTTGTTGCAGAGGGTCAGGGCGAAACGGGCCAGCTGCGTCGTAGTGTACAGATGCGTGCCCTGTCCGATGGATGACGGAATCGGGAATTCATCCGACACCTGGGGCGTGGATTCCGTAATCTGAATATTGGTTCCGCTGTCAAGGTTCAGATAGGAAGCGTACTGCCGGATTTTTTCCAGAGACCGTTCGGAATTGTAGACTCCTTCCGAATCAAGTCCCATCATATATCCTACCGTACAGAAGAAGACGTTGCAGGAATTGGCAAGGCCGGTAATCACGTTTTCTTCCTTATGACCGGCACGATACCAGCAGTGAAGCTGGTCCGCTTCTCCGACCAGATCCTTACCGAACAGACCGGAGCAGAAAATCTGCGTATTTTCATCGATAACATGCTCGTTCAGCCCCGCTGCCGCCATAACCGGCTTAAAGGTGGATCCCGGTGCTGTAAGCTGCAGAGTCGCCTTATTGTAGAACGGCGTCGACTGGTCTTCATACAGCTGCCAGTAATAGTCGGTATCCATCGTATTCGCCAAGCGGTTATTGTCGTAACCCGGGTAGGAAACAAGGGCACGGACCTGTCCGGTCTGGGGATCGGTAATGACCGCGGAACCGGAGCAGGGATCCAGGGCCAGCTGTTTCGGAGTAATATCCAGATTGCTGATCTTATCCACCATGAAGTCCGCTGCGGAATACTCGCCGTTCATGTAAAGCTCGTAGGCGTCATCATCCATCGGAACGATCTCCTGATCAAAAAGGATCTGGATCAGCATTTCCGGGGAAATCAGGTCATTGAAAAGCATGTATTTATACTGGACCTTCGCATACGCCGTATCCGTCAGCATATAATCGCAGGCAAAACGAACGATGGCTTCGTAAAGCTCATCCGAAGACAGATAAGTAGCCTCTTCGGTAAGATTCGTCAGATCAATCCACTGGCGGGAAATGCAGTAAGAAAGGAATTCCCTCGCGGAGATTTCTCCTGCCTGCCAGGAAATATATACTTCGTCGTTATAATAATCCCCGTCGAGCTTGATGACTTCCGTATCTGATGTGAGCATATCGTCAATCAGATACGTCATATAGGCCTGATATTCCTCGTCCAGATCATTATACGCCGGTACGTTCTCATTCAGTATCTGCTCCCGGATCCAGGCAAACACTTCCTGCTGCCGTGCTGTAAAGATTCCGTGGACGTACTGTTCCATGGTGGATGCGGCCGTGGATTCAAAATGATGGATATCGATGATACTGTTTCCGATCAGGGCGTTGAAAACGTCATAGATCGGAATCGGAATCGAGTAGGACTCGTCTTCCGGATCCACGTCGTAATCTTCAACGGTCCGTATATAACGGATGTTGGAAACCAGGATACCGGCAATACGCTGTTCCAGAATTTCATAGACGGCCTGCTGCAGTTCCGCATCAATCGTCAGATAAACGTCGTCGCCCTGCCGCGGCTCCACCCGGGAGTCTTCGTAAATACCGAGCACCTTGCCCAGGTTGTCTACGGCCACGTCTTCAGATCCATCGCTTCCCTGAAGCGTGGTCTCCATATACAGTTCGATACCGGATTTTCCGACAATCGAGGTGCTGTTGTAGTCGCTGCGCTGGGCTGTCAGCTCCTCCAGTTCTTCATAGGACGGACGGCCGGTATAGCCGATGATCGGGCCCATGCATTCCGCGTAATTGTATACCCGGATGGAATCTTCAATAATATCCACACCCGTCAGGGCGTCGGAGTTTTCCTTGATCACGGCAACCGTATTGTCGCTGACGTTTTCCGCGATCGTCACCTGGACGAACTTCTGGTAGCTGGTCAGGGAAAGCATATAACGGACGATAATGATTTCCAGCTCGTCGTGCCGGTTCAGCTGCGCCGGCAGTCCGTGTTCGGCCAGTTCTTCTTCCGTGTAGGGGTTGTCCGCGTCGTAAAGGCCGAAACGCTCATTGCTGCAAAGCAGTTCCATGATATCGTTCGGCGTGGAATTCTTCTCCTGCTCCGTCATTTCCTCGATCGTGCGCAGGCCGTAGATATCGGCACGGAAACGGTTCCTTGTGGTCCCCTCTTCCACGTCAAAAACATAGTTGTTGTTTTCGTCAATCGTAATATGGAAATCATGGACGAGGCTGTCGCCGTTCCCTTCAATAATGTGGATCAGCCGGTAGATTTCTCCGTTCAGCGAAAGTCTCTTTTCCCGTGTCGTTTCATAGGAACCGCTGTCTTCAATCGTCACGGAATTGGACAGCTCATTATAGGCGATCAGACGGCCGTTGGTATCGTAAATATTGCCCCGGGTGCTTTTCAGCCTTCTGGACTTGGTGGTGGTGCTGGTGAAATCATTGGCATATTCACTTCCGTGAATGATCTGGAGCTGAAACAGGCGCGCGATAAGGATCGCGCTCATGACCGCAAAAACGGTAAGCATCAGCAGCGACCGGTGCTCAAAGAAATGTTTTAGAAATCGTTTTATCTTAACAGCCACGGAGACTCCTGCTCTTCCTGTTCATCCTCCTGCAGCTTCCGGTTTATCCAATAAAACAGCCGGTACAGAAGCACGGTAATAATCAGTGTAAAGATAATTTCGGGAATAATAATATGCGTCAGGTACGCCGGGAAGGAATACCGGATCCCGAAAGCAAACTTAATCACGTAATAAATAATGTTGTAAACCAGATCGGACACGCCCACAGCCACCAGCGCGACACGGATGTCTTCGTTGAAGAAGACCTGGTACATTTTCCCGATCAGGTAACCGATATACATAAACAGCAGCGCATTGAAGCCGAACAGATCCCCGTAAAGGATATCCGTCAGAAAGCCGCTGATAAAGCCAAACCACATGCCGGTACGGCTTCCGTGAAGCAGGGCAAAGGAGACGATCAGGATCAGCATCAGGTTCGGCTTGATCGTGGTGAACGTAAAAACGTTCCAGAAGGTGCTCTGGATCAGGAAACAGACAAATATAATGATGATGGAAACAATTCTACGGCGCATGGCTGCTGTTCCTTCCACCTCAGGAAGCCGTTTTCTTCAATTCGCGTATCACCAGGACTTCCTGGATGTTGTTCAGATCGGCTGCCGGAATGATCGTCCCGGTTTTGGTCAGGTTGTTGCTGTCGTCGGAAATATAGGAAATCGTACCGATCGGAATGCCCTTCAGGTATTTTTCGCTGATATTGGACGTAACGACACGTTCCCCAGGAAGGACGATATTGTCGGTGTTCATCTGTCCGAAGCTCAAAAGGCCTTCATCGCTCAGGGTCAGGTCCCCGGAAACAATGCACGTATCATAATTCGTAACCGTCATGGCGCTGACGTTGCTGGTGTCGTCCATGATAGACCGGACCGTCGCCCAGGTCGCGCCGGTCTCTGTCACAATGCCGACCAGTCCGCCGCCGCTGATAACGTTCATGTCTACTTCCACTCCGTCCCTCGTACCCTTGTCGATTACGATATAAGAATACCAGTTCCCGGGATCGCGGGATATCACCGATGCGGCCACTTTATCATAGGAGGAATAATCCGCGTCGATCTCATACATCGCCCTTAAGCGTTCCAGTTCCGACTGTTCCAGCGACAGGCGCGTATTTTCTTCCTGCAGGGCCAGGATTTCCTCCTGAAGGGATTCGACCTCAGCGGACAGTTCCTGTACGTCGCGGAAACTGATCCGGCGTTCCTGAAGCCAGCCGCCGATGGAATTGATTCCTTTCTGGAAAGGAACAATCACGGCGGAAGCGGCCCTTCGAACCGGTGAAAAGCTGACAACGTCCATAACGGTCAGCGCAATCGTGCTGACACAGATGATGGACAGGATGACCAGTAAATGGCCGGTATTAATGTGGAACCTTCTCTTTTTCATCTTCTCTGCCGGATTTCCGGTATCCTTGCGTAGTTTTTCAGTTCGTTTTCGCTGTTCATTTTCGCGATGCCGTGCACCACGGAATATTCGTATTCTTCACTCATGATCATCGGGACGTTCAGCGCCTCCATCAGGAACTCCCGGATGCCGGGAATCCGGGAAGAACCTCCCGTCAGATAGATGCCTTCTTCCTTGACGGATTCCAGAATCTGGGGAGGGATCCGGTGAATAAAATCTTCCAGATGCAGGATGACTTCCCGAAGCTGGTCCTTCACGGCCTCATTGATGGTACGTGAAGTGACAAATCCGTCCCTGGGCAGTCCGTTCTGCGAATCCAGCCCCGCAACCTGTACCCCGGTACTGTCCGCGGTACAAAGGGAACACAGATCCATTTTCAGTTTCTCCGCCGTAAGGGTTCCGATAATCAGATTGTTCTTTTTCCGGATCGCCGTCAGTACCGCGCTGCTGAAAGCCTCTCCTCCTCCGGGAATGGCGCGTTCCAGAATAATCCTTCCACCGGATACAACGGAAGCGGCAATATGGGAATCTCCCAGGTCGAGGATCATGATCCCGCGGGTGCTCTTTATCGGCAGCCCCAGCGCAAAAGCCTCAGCAAATGCTCTTTCCAGTAAATAAACGTCGCAGTTCTTCAGCCTTCCGCGTTTGGAAACGGACGAATAGGCCCGTCGTTCGATCTCCGTCATTTCGGCCGGAACGGCGAAATAGAGGCTGGGACGAATGCCGAGGAAACGGCGGTTCATATACAGAGCCCGTTCGAGGATCTGGTCCAGAAGAAGAACGTCCACAATTTTTCCGGCCCGTACCGAGGAACGGATCGAAATGCTTTTCGGGGTCGTTCCCGTCATCTGCCGGGCTTCTTCCCCCCAGGCCGTTACCCTTCCTTCCCTCGTCACCGCCAGGGCATTCGGCAGGGAATAAAAGGAGCCGTTGTCCATATCAAATATTTTAATGGCATTCGATCCGGGATCGATCCCGAAATCATCACTCAGAATCATGGCGACGCTCTGTCCGTTTTTCTGTCAGCAGGCTGCGGTAGCACTGCTGTCCGATAATTATATGATCAAGAAGCGGTATCCCGATCAGCTCTCCGGCTTCTTCGGCCTGTTCCGTTATCCGGATATCTTCCGGGCTTGGAGAAGGATCTCCGCTGGGATGATTATGGACCAGAATAATACGGACCGCATGATATTCCAGCGCTTTCAAGTAAAGCTCGCGCACAGACAACAGGCTTTTATTGACTGTCCCGATGCTGATGCATACGTCGGCAATCAGCATGTTTCTGGTATCCAGCATCATACAGAAGACCATTTCACGGTCTTCATTGCGCAGACGCTCCATATAAAAGGCAGCCGCGCTTCGGGCATCGGTTATGCGCTGACCGGCGGTATTGCGCTTCTCCGACATCCTCCGGGAAAGCTCCGCGATGCACAGGATCTGTCTTGCCCGATTCACGCCTAGGCCCGGGACCTTCATCATCCGGGCTTTGGAAAGCATACCAAGGCCTGCCGGTTCCTGTAGGTATGGCGTCAGAGCCAGCAGGTTTCCCGCAAGACGGATCTCGTTTCTCTCGCCTTTTGCCGGATCGAATACCAGCGCGAGAAGTTCCGCGCTGCTCAGCGCCATGGGTCCGTACCGGTCCAGCCTTGCAGCCGGATCCAGTTCCTGCGGCATTTCCGGTAAAAATTCAGGCATATGCCATCCTTTCTACTCTCTTCCGAACGTTTATCTTAACATAATGCGCAGGAATTCACAACTGTTCACGGTTATTTCGTATTGTTATACCCCGACAAAAAGGGCCGGAAACCCGGCCCTCTTTTACGTACGTTTCCGGTACCGATCAGAATGTGAACTTATCCGCGAAATAGGCATCCAGTCCATCGATCGGAACCCGGACCTGGTCCATCGTATCTCTCTCGCGGATGGTGACGCAGCGGTCTTCTTCCGAATCGAAATCATACGTTACGCAATACGGCGT
>CADBNG010000430.1 GCA_902795985.1 uncultured Lachnospiraceae bacterium | reverse complement strand
GAACGGGATCATCAGCAAGGTCGATCCGGAAAGCGCAATGTTCTGAATTCAGGAGGAAGGATGGATAAATGAGGAGCAGGAGAACCCGGAGCCGTTCCCTTCAATCGAATAATGTGCAGCGCTTTGCCTATGTATTCCTGGGCATCATGTGCTTTGTATTCCTGTTTCCGCTTTATGAGGCGGTGGTGGTCTCGATCTCGTCCAAGCAGAGCATTCTTCTTTACGGATATACGCTTTATCCGAAGGAGGTAAGTTTTGAGGCGTACCGGATCCTGCTCAACGAATACGGCGGCAGCCTTTTCAGGGCGCTCTTCATTACCCTCGGCACCGGGTTCGTGCAGCCGTTTATCGGGATCTTCTTCAATATGCTGATGGCATATCCCTTAAGCCAGCCGGATTTCAAGGGCAAGAACTTCTGGCGCGTTTTTATCATCGTTACCATGCTGTTCCACGGCGGCATCGTTCCCGGATATATCCTGCGGACCCGGTATCTGCACCTGCAGGACACGATATGGATCTACCTGATGCCGTCCGTCGCCGCCTGGTCGATCTTCCTGTTCCGGACGTTCTATATCAATATTGACAAATCGATCATCGAATCCGCGCGCCTCGACGGGGCGAACCGGCTGCATATCGTGCTCAGGATCATGCTGCCGCTGACGAAACCGCTCGTCGCCATGGAATTCTTCAGCGGATTCCTGGCCCGGTGGAATGATATCGAGACCGGTCTTTACTATATCCGGGACCGCAGGCTGTTTACGGTCCAGTATCTGCTGCAGGAAATGCTGCGCGACGTAGCGAGAGCGAGGGAACTGATCGCTTCCGGCATGGCGACGACGGTGAAGATAGACCAGATCCCGGAAGAGCCGCTCCGTTTTGCGCTGGCGGTGATCGGCGCGCTGCCGGCGCTCGTCCTGTTCCCGTTCCTGCAGAAATATTACGCCAAGGGGATCCTGGTCGGGTCGACGAAGGGATAAAAGGATCCCGGGACGGACGAAACTTCGTGCATGATCATGCGGTGTTTCAAATAGAATCAGTGTAAAATGTAATCAACGAAGGAGGAAAAGAAAAGTGCGTAAGAACATCAGAAAACTGTTGGCAGCGGCGATCTCGCTCGTCCTTTGCCTGGCGCTTCTTGCGGGATGCGGCGCGCAGCCGGCTTCATCCGCCGAAGAGCCGAAGTCCGAGGCGGCGCCGGCCGAAAGCAAGGCTGAAGAGAGCAAAGCCGAGGAAAGCAAGGCCGAAGAGAGCAAGGCCGAGGAAAGCAAAGAGGAAGCGCCGTCTTCCGACCTCGAACCCGTTACGCTGAAATGGTACTACGACGGCACCGAGGGCGAAGGCAGTGCCGACGTGATCAAGGTCTTTAACGAAAAGCTGCAGGAGCTTCTGCCGAATACGACGGTCGACGTGGTCTTCGTGCCCGAATATGACAAGAACTGGCCGCTGCTTCTGGCCGGCGGCGAACAGATGGATCTGGCGTGGAACGGCTGGAGCACGCCGATGCAGGCCGACATGATGGACGGAAGCCTTCTTGCGCTCGACGATCTCATCGAACAGTACGCGCCGAATCTGGTCAGGGAAAGAGAGATCTGGGAGGCCGCCTATAACACTGCCAAGTGGGATGGACAGCTGTGGGCGATCCCGAGCATCCAGCCGACTGTCCCGGAGGCGCAGGCGCTTATGATCTATGATCTCATGCTCCCGTACGTCGATATGGACGCGCTGCTGACGGAAGTCCGCACCAATTTCAAATGTACCGAAAACCTTCTGGACATCATCGAGAACGCGTACGAAGCGGCAATCGCGGACGGCGCGATCACAGTCGGCAGCGACGACTGGTTCATCAACCTGGACTACTTCTTCCTGATCTGCAAACTCGGCTATATGAATTTCGGACCGGAAGGCCAGAGAATGTACTATGATCCGACGGCGGACAAGATCGAAGTCAAGATGCTCTACGAGCTTCCGGAGATGAAGATGGTCCTGGACCGTATGGGCGAATGGTATGACAAGGGCTGGATCACGGAAACGAATATCCTCAAGCAGCTCACCGATTCCCAGGGGACGATCGACGTGAATGCCTCCTGGAACAAAAACTGGGCCAACTGTGACGAAAACGGCATCTACCGCGATGAGAGCGGCGCGACGTATGTCATGACGAACCGGCCGGAGGAAGGGTACAAGGGCGTATCGATCTTCGGACAGGAAAATACCTATATGGTCATTCCGTACAGCGCGAAGTATCCGGAACGCGCCATGATGCTGCTGAACCTTCTGCACGACGAAGTCGGCACGCCTGGCAACGATCTGTATAACCTTCTGTGCTACGGCTTCGAGAAGAATTCTCCGGAAGCGGCGGAATACGGCTGGTACAATTACGAGGCGGTCGAGGAAGACGGACAGATGCGGGCCGTGTTCGTGGAGAACACCGTGCATACCATGACCAACTGGGCGATCGGCAACACCTACAAGTGCCTGCACGACGGCGGCACGCTGACGACAAGGCCGGCCAAAGAGTACTGCATGAAGTACTATACGGAAATCTATCCGACCCTCAGAGAGACGCCGGTCACCGGCATGGTCGTCGACTTCTCCAGCATCAAACTGGAGCAGGACGCCATCAAGACGGTCGTCAATGAATACAAGCCGCAGCTGCAGTCCGGATCCGGCGGAAGAGACAAGGTCGACGCGCTTTATCAGGAGTTCATCGACAAGTGCAAAGAGGCCGGACTTGACAAGGTCAAGGAGGTACTGCAGGCACAGGTCGACGCTTACGTGGGCGGCTGATCCTGATCTGATACTCACGGTTATCCTTTAAGGCGGCAGGCGGGTGCCTGCCGCCTTTTCGGGACAGAATGCTAAACCCGGCGCTCCGGCGATACCGGATAATGAGGACTGTTTATGTTCCGGCTTATTGACGACTTCCGCTCCTGTGATGAAAACGCCCAGCCGTATTCCTTTTCCGTGGAACGGCATACCGAGACCGCGAACCTGCATGCCTGGGTCCGGAATGACTGTTTTGACCTGGCGTCCGTCGGCAACCGGCATATCCTGAATGCGCCGGCCCATTCCGAGGGCACGTTTGAAATGCTCTTTCATTTCACGTACATGGAAGAGATCCCGCCCTGGTTCACGGTGTTCTTTCATTACGACGCGCAGGCGAGAAGGGGCAGGTGTCTCAGGTTCCGTTATTTTCTCGACGGGCGCGTCCGGATCACGCTCCTTTCCGTGGATAAAACGCGCTTTACGGAGATCGGCGGGGCGGAGGAGGACCTTCCGGAGCTTCTTACGGAAAAGGAATTCGCGCCGTTTATCCTTACCATTGGCGGCGGAAAGGTGTCCGGAACGTTTGCCGGCGCACCCTTTACTTTCCCCGCCGGAAACGGCAGGGGGAAACTCGCCATCCGACGGGGCGATTTTATCGGCGAGCTTCTTGTTGGCAGGATCTCGTTCCGTACCGAAGAGGAGTTTCCCCGCACCGTCCTTCTGCCGCCGGCGAAGGCGGAGATCCCCCTGACGAACGGCGGCGACATTCCGTATACCCTGTCGTTTGGCGTGGAGAGGATCGGGGATATGGCCTATTTTTCCGCTTCCCTTGACGGGGGAACGAAGACGCGGCCCGTGATGCGCGAAGACCGCCCCGGCCAGTACGTCGCGGAAAAGGACTGGATGACCGGACCGTATACCGGTCTTATAAGGGGCGATGCCCGCTGTGTCTTCTGGTTTGCGAAGGGTGAACGCTGCTTTATCGACCCCAATATCTTCTGGGAATGCCAGAAGAGGTTCTTTGGGGATACCACTCTTCCGCTTACCGTGTATGCCCCGGTCCCGGAGAACATGATCGCGTCTGACACAGAGGTTCTTTTCGGCTACGAGGACCTTATGTGCATCGGTTACGCTTCGCAGGCCGGCGGATCGG
>CADBNG010000429.1 GCA_902795985.1 uncultured Lachnospiraceae bacterium | reverse complement strand
CCGAGCAGAAGGACGATCGCGGCCAGTTCCGCCACACGGCAGTGTCTCGGCGCGTCGATGACCTGGCTCAGTTCTTTTTTCAGTTCATACGAAAAGGACATTATTGATTTCCCCGCTTTTCAGAAGGAAAAAGGTCATTCCGTTCCGGCCGGGGACTGTTTCCGGGCAGCCGGGTGTTTCAGGATCCCTTTACCCGGAGATCCACAGTCAGATCCCGGTGTTCAATCTGGACGTCCGCATTTTGCAGCGGTTTCAGCCTTCTGTACAGTTCATTGGCGATGGCAACGGAACGGTGCCGTCCCCCGGTGCAGCCCGCCGCGATAACGAGCATGCTCTTGCCCTCGTCAATATACCCCGGCAGAAGGAATTCGATCAGGTCCACGGTCTTGTCCAGGAACGTCTGCGCCAGATCCGATCCCAGGACGTAATCCGAAACCGGCGGATCGTTGCCGGAAAGGATTTTCAGCTCATCGACATAATAGGGATTCGGCAGGAAACGGACGTCAAAGACCAGATCCGCTTCCTGGGGGATTCCGTTCTTGAAGCCGAAAGACAGAAGCGTCAGGGTGATCCGTCCGTTGTCCCGGTCGTCCGTAAACAGCTTGGTTACCGTCCTCGTCAGTTCCCGGATCAGCATTGTGCTGGTATCGATCACGATATCCGCGGAATCCTTTAAAAACGCCAGTTCCTTTCTTTCCATCCGGATGCCGTCTTCGATTCTTCCCTTGCGGCCCACCAGCGGATGAATTCTCCGGGTCTCCTTGAAGCGCCGCACCAGCATCTCGTCGGACGCGTCCAGATAAAGGATTTCAAACGGAACTTCCTCGACCCGCATTTCCTCCAGCACCTGGCGGATATCCTCCAGGCTTTCACCGCTGCGGATATCGATGCCGAGGGCCGTCTTTTTGTATTTTTCCTCATTGCCGTTTTTGATCAGCTGAACGAAGGTGCTGATCAGGGAAACGGGCAGGTTGTCCACACAGAAATAACCGGCATCTTCCAGAATGTTCAGTACCGTACTTTTCCCGGCGCCGGAGATTCCCGTTACGATCACAAAACGATTGAACATCGGTCAGACCTCTCCAAGAAAACGGACTTCTTTTTCCAGGCGGACCCCGAACCGGTCATAGACCGTCTCGGTCACCTTCCGCATCAGTTCTTTCACGTCTTCCGCCGTCGCGCCGCCGCGGTTGATGATGAACCCGCAGTGCTTTTCCGAGACCTGGGCTCCTCCGACGGAAGCCCCCTTAAGGCCGGCGTCCATGATCAGTTTCCCGGCAAAATACCCTTCCGGCCGTTTAAACGTGCTCCCGGCGGAGGGGAACTCCAGCGGCTGCTTCGACGTGCGCTGTTCCTTCAGTTCCAGCACCCGCGCGCGGATCTTCTCCGGATCCCCCTCGTGAAGCTGCAGGGTGACTCCGAGAACCACTTTTTCCGTGTCCCGGATCGCGCTGGTACGGTAGCCCAGCTGCAGATCATCCAGGCTGAGGGCATACACTCCCGTCCCCGGTTCAAAAACACGGGCTTCCGTAATTACGTCCTTCATCTCACCGCCATAGGCTCCGGCATTCATGAAAACCGCGCCGCCGAGGGTTCCGGGAATCCCGGAAGCGAACTCGAACCCGGCCAGTCCTTTTTCCGTGCAGGCGGATGAAAGCGCCGAAAGAAGAATTCCCGCGTCCGCATGGACCGTTTCCCCCTCAATCCGGAGATTACCGAAATTACGGAGAATCTGGATCACCACACCGCGGTATCCTTCATCCGCCGCGAGAATGTTCGTTCCGTTCCCGATCACTTCCTTCTGCAGCCCGTTCTCCGCGCAGAACGCCAGGACCTTCCCGAGATCTTCCGCGTTTTCCGGCGTAACGAACGCATCCGCCGGCCCGCCGATCCGGAAGCTGGTATGCTTCGACAGGGGCTCGTCAAACGCGGTATTTTCCGCTCCGCACAGCGCCGACAGTTCTTTTTTCAATGAATCAGTCATACTTCTTTTCCGATCCTTTCCGGCCCTTTTCCAGGACCAGCTTGCAGATCTTATTCCCCGACGCGACAAATTTTTCCTCATACTCCGTCGGCACATTCTCCGCCGTATGCTCCGGAACGGCGTACAGGTCCCGGGTACAGAGCAGAACCGTCCAGCCTTCCTCTGCCGCCTGCTCTTCCGAGAAGTCGAAAAGGCCGGTATTGTCGGTTTTGAATTCCACGCGGCCGCCTTCGGGAAGCAGTTCTTCGTAGATTTTCAGAAAACCCGCGGAGGTCAGCCGGCGCCTGGCATGCCGTTCCTTCGGCCAGGGATCCGAAAAATTCAGGTAAATCCGGGAGATTTCCTCCCTTTCAAAAACCGAAAGAAGGTCCTTCGCATCCATCCGGATGAACCGGAAATTCTGCCCGGCCTCCGGATCCTGTTCCGCCCGTTCAATGGCCCGTACCAGGACGCTGGAATACATTTCAATTCCCACATAATTGATTTCCGGGTGAAGTTTTGCCTGCCGCATCAGGAAAAGCCCTTTTCCCATGCCGATTTCCGCATGAACTGGCGCGCTGTTCCCAAACAGCTCCTTCCATTTTCCCTTCTGCGCCTCCGGGTCCGTCACGCAAAAAGCGCTCTCCCGGATCCGGTCTCTCGCGCCCGGAACATTTCTCAGCCGGGACATTACTCTCTCCCGCTTCTTCTGTAATAGACGCTGTCCTTATTGTCCAGTTCGTCTTTCAGCATATTGTAAAGAATTTCAGCGGTCCTGTCGATCCCATACGTACCGGTGTTCAGACAGATATCATACGTCGCGGCGCTCCCCCAGGAGCCCTCGGTATAATAATTGTAATAAGCCCGGCGCTGCTTGTCCGCCTTCGTGATGGCCATGACCGCCTCTTTTTCCGTCAGGCCGTGATCCGACATTTCCCGCTGCACCCGGAATTCCATCGGCGCGCTGATAAACACGGATACATACGGCATTCCGGTATGATCCAGCACGGCGTTCGCGCTGCGCCCGATCATGACGCAGTGTCCTTTCTGCGCCTGTTCATAGATCCATTCGCACTGTACCTGATAAACGATATCGTGTACATTCATGCCCTTCAGCCGGCTTTCCGTAACGCCGAAATAGGGTGTCCGGAACAGGCCGCTTGCCCGGCTTTCATCCGCCCGCTCCAGAAGGTCCCGGTCCAGGCCAAGTCCTTCCATATCGTCCAGGATCTTCTTGTCATAATAGGGAATTCCCAGCATTTCGGCGAGCTTGAAGCCCACGTCATGTCCACCGCTGGCAAATTCACGTCCGATGCAAATGACCATAGCTCCTCCTTTTTCCGCGGAATCCGTTCACGCATCCGCGGCATTGCAAAGATTAATAATGATTCAGGATTCCTTCTTCGAATCCTCTTCCCGCTCCCGGGATTTTATCGTTTTTCGTATTTTCCGGCAGTCCGACGGCGTAAGGGTATAAAGCGCTTTCCGGTACAGTTCCCTGTCCAGATCGTCAGCCAGCACCGCAAGGGCGCCGTCCGGGGCCATGCGGGTGAGGAATTCCCGGATGGATTCCCCGCGTCCCCGGGTCTTTTTGCGCTTCACCGCCCGTTTTTCCAGCCAGACCAGAAGTCCTTTGGGCGTATTCCGGTAAAGCCAGGCATTTTTCTGAAAGGTCAGCGCGCGAACCCATTTCTTCCACAGGGGTTCGGCTTTTTTCTTTCTGCGGCGGTGCCGGACCACCGCACCGCTCCCGACCGTTTTCATCCGCAGCGCCGCGCGTTTTTTTCTCAGCCGGAAAACAATAATAACGGCGGCAATTACGATCGCTATGCCGATGACAATCAGGATTCCGGTGGGATCCACGGGGATTTCCTGATAAACGGTTTCTTCCGTTCCGCCCGTGCCTGCGGGCATCATGTCCGGAACCGCTTCCGTTTCCGGAGGATGGATAAACTGCGAAAGCCATTCCCCAAACCGTTCAATTGCTTTCCAGATTCCCCGGAAAAAGGCGGCTATGCCCGCCAGTACCGCGCCGGTCACTCCCTGGCTCCGGGAGAAAACCCGGACCAGGAGGGCAACGATTCCGGCTGTGACCGCGGACGCGCCGACCGCAACGGCAAAGGCCCTGCCGATTCCCTCCTGCATTCCGCCTTCGCTCATCCGGAGGCTGACCGCGCCGCCCACGTTGATCAGCAGCACGGCGATCATCCCGATTACCGAAGCCGTCTCCATTTCCGATGCCGAAAAGAACAGGAACAGCCAGACCAGCGCCATAATCATCAGATCAATAAAGATCAGATGTCTTGTCAGCTG
>CADBNG010000428.1 GCA_902795985.1 uncultured Lachnospiraceae bacterium | reverse complement strand
TTTTTTCTTCCGTTGCTATTTATCAGAATCTTTGATTCTGTAATAATCTTCAGCGTCCACACCTATCTCAATACAGTCCTTCAGCTTCGCGTTTTTGTTGCTCAAGAGGCAAACGGTCTCCACATGCACGCTTTCCGGAAACATATCCACGCACCGGATCCGCTCCGGCCGGTAACCTGCAAGAAGGAACGTTTCCAGATCCCGCGCCAGGCTGGTGGGCTTGCAGGATACATAGACGATACGGCGGACGCCGTAATCCAGGATTTTCGGAAGCGCTTTGGGATGAATGCCGTCACGGGGCGGATCCAAAATGATATAATCCGGCCGTTCCGGTACTTCATCCAGAACCTTAAGGACGTCTCCGCAGAGGAAATCGCAGTTGGTAATGCCGTTGGCCTGAGCATTTTCTTTCGCGGCAGTCACCGCTTCCTCCACAATTTCGATACCGGTGACGTAGCCTGCTGCCGGGGCGAGCATCTGGGCAATGGTTCCGGTGCCGCTGTAGAGATCAAAGACGCGGGCATCGGTTACATCTCCGATATAATCCCGCACCACGTTATACAGTGTTTCCGCGCCGCAGGTATTCGTCTGAAAAAAGGAGAAAGGACTGATACGGAAACGCAGGCCCAGGAGTTCTTCTGTAATAAAATCCTTTCCGTAAAGCACTTCCGTGCGGTCGCTTTGGACAATATCCGCGACGCCGTCAAAAAAGATATGGAGAATGCCGGTGATGGTTCCGTCCGTTTTCAGTTCCAGAAGCTGATTCACAAGCGATGAAAAGTCATGTTGGGCCTGAGTGGTCGTCACAAGCGCGGCAAGAATCTCGCCGGTACGCTCTGCCTTTCGCAGCAGCAGGTTCCGAAGGAAGCCTTCATGAGTCACTTTCTGATAAAAGGGCAGCTTCTGCTGCCGGCAGTACTCCTGAACGCAGGCAGTGATCCGGTTGAAATCCGGCGGGGCGATGGCGCAGTCTGTTGCGGGAAGGATATCAAAACGGCTGCCCTTTTTATGCAAACCCAGAGTCAGCTCTCCGCCTTTTTCTTCATCTCCGAAGGTATATTCCATCTTATTGCGAAACGGATACTCCCGAGGCGCGCCGGTGATTCCCTCAAAAACGGCATCGAACTCCTGCTGTGTCATCCCGGTATTTTCCAGAACCGGGAACAGGATATCCCGGATCTGCTGCTCCTTCATGGCAAGCTGGTGCTCATATCCCATGGTCTGATAGGTACACCCTCCGCAGCGCGGAAACAGGCTGCATAACGGAGATCTTGTCTCGAGCGGAGACGGTTCCATTACCTGAAGAAGCCGCCCGGTGAGGGTTCCGTTTCTTTTTTTCGATACAACAAAGCGCACTTTCTGCCCGGGTATCGTATCCCTGACCGTCACGGTTTCATCCCCGACCCGGCCTTTTCCTTTTCCCGGAAAAGCCACCCGTTCAATCCTTACTTCACCAATCCCGCCTTTTTTCATATTCCTACTCCTGCGCGTACGAAACGGCCTGTTCCTGTGATTAACTGCAAAAAACGGGCTCCGGCGAAAGCCACCAGAGCCCGATTTGGCTGTGTTTATTCACGTACGAAATCCGAAGCCCGTTATTTCTCAACAGCTTCTTCAACCGCCTCCTTGATATCTTCCACAGCTTCTTCTGCCTCTTCTTTGATATCTTCCACAGCTTCTTCTACTTCTTCTTTGATATCGTGGGCAGCGACTTCCTCGTCCTCAAAGAAATCCTCGAAATCATCATCGAGATCATCGTCATCGATGTCCTCGAGATAATCCGGAGTAAAATATTTATATACTGCATAAACAATAGCCGCGATTGCAACGATGACTCCGATGAACGCGAAAAATTTCACCAACTTGCTGCTTGATTTCTGTTCCATAATTTCACCCTGCCTTTTCGGTTCATTTTTTTTTAATATACCACAACCCTTTCGGTTTTTCTACTGTTTTAGAAAGAAAACTTTAATCGGCGCCGGGTCTGCCCTGCCGGTCTCCTGTGGCTGCCGGATTGCTTTTTTAAGGAAATTGAATTAAGATGAAAAAAAAACGGAGACTTAAAATAATGAAAACCTTTCTCAGAATCACATCCATTCTGATGATCATCGGAGGCGCCGTCTCCATTGCGCTGACACTGCTGGAGCTGTTCTTCTCGGTTGCCATTGTTTCCATTGGCGGCAACGGAACCTGGCTGATCCTTTATCCGGTCTTTGCCATCATTGCCTCCATCAGCGAACTGGTTGCCGGGATTTTCGGCATCCGGGCCTGTAAAAAGAATCAAATCTGGTTCCCGGCAGTCCTGATGGGTCTGATTACCATCGGTCTGAATGTCGCTGTCATTCTGATCGCGATGTTTCCGCTTGCCGTCTTCATCCCGTGGTTCACCTGGGTCCTGAGCCTGATTATTCCGGTCCTGTTTACCCTTTTTGCACTGATCCGCCGTTAATCTTCCCTGATCCCGAAAAGAATGCTGACAGGAGGTATCTGCATGGGTTCCCGTTATGAACACGTCCTTTCCCCGATCCGGCTGGGCAATACTGTTTTTCGCAACCGGATTTTCGCTTCTCCGGTATCCCTGCCGGACTACAGCAATACAGCCGGAATGACTGACCGGCAGAAAAAATTCTATGCCGCCCGGGCGAAAGGCGGTGCCGCCTCGGTTTCCACCGGAGACGGTATCGTTCATTACGAGACCGGGTTCGGGCATCCGTATAAGCTGAAACTGGATGATCCTTCCATTTACCCGGCCTTAAGCGACATGACCCGTTCCATCCGGCAGTACGGGGCCGTTCCGACCATCGAACTGAGTCACTGCGGCAAATATGCCAATATTGCCAATATGATCGGGAATATGAATTCCGGACTGAAACCCTACGGACCCATGCACGAATTCACGGCTTCCGGCGAAGAAATTTTCGAAATGCCGAAGGAAATGATTTACGAAATCGCCGATTCCTACGGGAGAGCCGCCGCAATGGCAAAGGAAGCGGATTTCGGGATGATCCTTATCCATGCCGGCCACGGCTGGCTGCTGGAGCAGTTCATGTCCCCTTCCAACAACCGGGAAGACGAATTCGGCGGTTCCTTTGAGAACCGGATGCGGTTTACCCTTCTGGTCATCGAAAAGGTCCGGGCCGCCGTCGGCCCCGGGTTCCCTATTGAATTCCGGATGAGCGGCGCGGAATTTACGGAAAAAGGATATGATCTGGAATATGGTGTACAGATTGCCAGAGCGGTGGATGGACTTGTGGATCTGATTCATGTATCCGCCGGCGTCCATGATGACAACCGTACCTTTATCATTACCCATCCGTCCATGTTCAGGGAACATGGCTGCAACGTTTTCCTTGCGGAACGGATCAAAAAAGAAGTCAAAACACCTGTCGGCACCATTGGCGCGCTGACGGATCCCGATATGCTGGAAGATATTATCGCCTCGGGAAAAGCCGATGTGGTGGAAATCGGCCGGCAGATGATGTCGGATCCCATGCTTCCCCGCAAAATGATGGAGGGCCGGGAGGAAGAAATTGCCCACTGCATGCGGTGTTTCACCTGCATGGACCAGCTTCGCCACAAACGCAGCATGCGCTGTGCGCTGAATCCGGAAATCGGCCGGGAACATGAATACCATCCCCCAAAGGCAAAAAAGCCTAAAACCGTACTGGTTGCCGGAGGAGGCCCTGCCGGGATGGAAGCGGCACTCGCTGCCTCTGAAGCCGGACACAGGGTTCATCTGTTTGAAGCCGAAGACCGCCTTGGCGGGAAGCTCAACTGCGAGCGGTACATACCTTTCAAACAGGATATGTACCGGTTTGCGGAAACATTGGCCGCCCGGCTTAAGGACTCCGATGTAACCGTTCATCTGAACGCCCCCCTCACGCCGGAACTGGCACGTTCCTATAACCCGGACGTCATCATTGCCGCCATGGGAGCGGGCCCGCTCATGATTCCGATCCCCGGGGCGGACAGTGAAAAAGTCTTCACCTGCATGGATCTGAAAAAGGAAAATCCAGGGATCGGTGAGACCGTCGCCATCATCGGCGCCGGCCTGGTCGGATGCGAAAGCGCGGTTCATTTCGCGATGGAAGGCAAAAAAGTAACGATTGTAGAGATGCTTCCCGAAGCCGCCAGAGACGCGGCCTGGCCTCACCGGCTGGCCCTTATGGCCGAATTGGAAAAATACAATGTAAAGATTCTCACCGGATACGGCGCAAAGGAAATAAAGGAAAACGGTCTGGCTGCCGCTTCCGCGGACGGGGAGGAAATCTTCATTCCCGCCGATTCCGTCATGATGGCTGCCGGCCTGCGTCCCCTGTCACAGGAGGCCGAAGCGCTCCGATGGATCGCGCCGGAATTCTTTATTGCCGGGGATAATTACCGACCGGGACAGATGGTGGCCGCGACAAGTTCGGGATGGTTTACGGGGGCGAACTGCTGAAGAACAGGTAAGATAAGGGGAAGAAGGTCACGGAGTGCCTTAAGTGTTTTCCGGGACTGTGTAGAGAAATCCGGCCAAACGGCCGGATTTCTTAGCTGACGCGTAATCCGCCGGTTGCGCAGCAACCTGCGGATTACTCTTTTCACATTCTGAGTCG
>CADBNG010000427.1 GCA_902795985.1 uncultured Lachnospiraceae bacterium | reverse complement strand
GGCTGCACCGGTCTGACTTCTTTGGTGTTCCCGGAAGGGCTTACAGGGATCTCGGACTATGCTTTCATGCTTTGCTCCGGTTTGGAGTCCCTTACTTTACCGCGGACTTTGTCCTATATCGGCAGGCATGCCTGTTTACAATGCCCGTCCCTGGCGGATATCTATTATAACGGCAGCCCCTCAGATTGGAGCAATGTCTATATCGGCGACAACAGCAATGACGAAGATCAATTTTATAAAGCTACGCTTCACTGTCTGGGAAACCTTACCGGAAAATGCGGGGATACTGTGACCTGGACGATAGACGGCGACGGGCTCATGGTATTCAGCGGAACCGGCCTTTTGGATATTTCTGTTCTGACTATGGATGGAGCAGAGGAGGGAGCGTTTCTGGATTTAAGCGGCATTGTCCGGAATGCCGTGATCGAAGAGGGGATCACCGGGATCGCGGATTATGCATTTAGCGGCATACAGGTTCTGAAAAGCGTTTCTCTTCCCGATACGCTCACATCGATCGGAGAATATGCTTTTTCCGAATGCAGCCAATTGACGGCATTGGAACTCCCTTCAGGAGTTACGTCGATCGGTAATTGCTTCGTGTGGTTGACACCTCTGCCGGGAGGGCTCACCTTGAACGGTGATAATACAGCCTTCAAGTTTGCGGATGGTATTCTTTACAGCGCGGATGATACGGAACTGGTCTACTGTGCGGCGGATATCCAGGGCGCGTTTTCGGTGCCTCAGAGTGTGGAGCGGATCTGCGGCGGAGCTTTTGCGGACCGCGGCGGGCTGACCGCCATTGAAGTACCGGAAGGATCGGCCCTGACAGAAATATCGGACAAGGCTTTTGAAAACTGCCAGGCGCTGGAGTCCGTTGTGTTCCCGGAAGATCTGGTCCTGGAATATCTTGGCGGCGGTGTTTTTAAAGAGTGCGGCATGAGTTCGTTTACAGTTCCGGAAGGAATCACTCTGATCCAGCCGTTTGCGTTCCAGAATTGCCAGAATCTTCAGGAGATCACGCTTCCGTCTTCCCTTACGGAAATAACAAATTATGCTTTTTCGGGATGTAATGCATTAACTGATGTCTATTATAATGGCTCACAGCTGATGTGGAATCAGGTCAGTACCAATACGTCCGGATCGGGTAATTGGTCTGTTATTCATGCGACGATTCATTACGCCGGACCTTCCGTATTCGAATCCTGCGGGGAGAACATTTCCGCGGCCTTTGAAAACGGTATTTTGACGGTCTCGGGCACCGGTGCCATGGCTGACTTCCAGGATGAAAACGCCATTCCATGGGTGGATTTCCGGGATCAGATCGAAAGTGTAGTTGTGGAAGAGGGCGTAACCCGTGTCGGTAATCGTGCGTTTTGCGGCTGCGCAGCGCTGACGGAAGTGTCTTTGCCGGATACGCTCGGGAGTATCGGGGAACTGGCTTTTGATCATTGCAGTTCTCTGACCGGTACTTTTGTGATCCCGGACGGGGTACAGACAGTGGGAAAGCGCGCTTTTGGCAATTGCAGCGGTCTGTCGGAGATCGTTTTCGGAAGCGGGATCACGAATCTGTATTGTACTTACGGAAATGATATAAATCATATTCTGGCAGGATGTACGGCGCTCGAAGCCATCGAATTCCGATCAGCGGATGTTCCGATACTTAATTACAATCTGTCTGCAACCACGAATGCAAACGCGAAGTGGTTTTTCAGCGCGCCGGGCGGCCTTGTGACCGTTTATGTTCCGGAAGCAAATTATGATACCTATCAGTCCAAACTGAAGAGCCTGATTCCGGAGGGATGCAGGATTAAGGTCCGTGGAAAAGACTTCCTGACGGACGGAACGGTCGTGACGGCTTATATCGGAGATCCTGCGGACGTAGTGATTCCGGAAGGGATCACGGGAATCGCGGCCAGTGTATTTCAGGATCGTACCGATATTACGAGCGTGCAGTTCCCGTCGACGCTGGAATCGATCGGCGACTGGGCGTTTTCAGGCTGCACCGGCCTGACGGAACTGAGGCTGAATGACGGACTGAAATCCATCGGGCAGTTTGCCTTCCAGGCAAATACCGGACTCGAAGGAACGCTTGAACTGCCGGACACCGTCGAAACGGTCGGTGCCTTTGCGTTTTATAATTGCTCCGGCTTTTCGGATCTGCATCTTTCCGAAAAACTGACTGTTATCGACGCTTCTTCTTTCCGCGGACTGACCGGTCTTTCCGGTACAATCGTTATTCCCGACGGCGTTCAGAAAATTTATACGGGAGCTTTCAAACACTGCACAGGTATTACCGAAATTGTGATCGGCAGCGGCGTGGACCTGATCTATGGCGGAGACGCAGAGGGCAGTGCTTTCTATGGCTGCAATAATCTTAAGACAATCGTTTTCCGCGGGACCATACCGCCTTCGTTAGGCGGTGAAGCCGGTTTTTCCAATCAGTCGAAATATTTCGGTTATCTGTTCGGCACTTCATCGCTGCCGGCGCTGGAAGCTATCTATGTGCTTCCGGATGCGCTCGAGACATACCGGTTCTGGTATGTTGCAGTCTCGTCCTCGCTGACCCTCAGCACAGATCCGAGGATCTATCCGGTATCCGCAGTACATATTGAACATATCGGCAGCCGTTCGGTACGCCTGTACTGGGAAGAGGCTCTGCCGGAAGGATATGCAGGCTTCCGCGTATACAGAAATAATGAACCGGCAGGGGACGTTTCGCAGTCTGCTTTTGCGGAAAGCGGTCTGGAACCGGATACGGATTACACCTATTCTGTCTGCGCTTATAAAGAGGATGGGACCGAATCAGAGAAGGTCCGGCTGTCGATCAGGACCTCGGCCCTTCCGGTCATCGTCCGCATAAGTGACAGAGCCTGGGGAACGAAGGCGGTCCCCGGAGGCAGCCCTCTGACCGTGGCGTTCCGTTATTGGGGCTATGATGAGGGTGATACCCTGCGCCTTTTCCTGCTGAAGGAAGACGGCGGTAAAGAACAGATCGGCAGAGACCAGACGTCCGCCGACTTTATGGACACGGATGACGCCTGGCGGACGTTATTGTGTGATATAGTCTGGGACGTCACGGATGTTCCGGAAGGCGAGTACACGCTTCTGGCGGAATATACTTCGGCGGATGGGGATGCGGCCGAATTAACGCAGGTATTCACGGTTGACAAAACCCTTCCGGAGAAGATCTCCGGAATCACTGCGGTCGGCGATACAAACCGGATCGTTGTATCCTGGACCCGTTCCATGGAGGAGGATTTCGAATTCTACCGCTTATACCGGATGGCTGAAAACGAGGACAGTTACTCCCTTCTGAGAGTGATTGAAGGCCGGGAGAGCCAGAGTTATACGGACGAGTCCGTACAGGAGGGAACAAAATATTATTATTATGTGACCGCTGTCAGCAATCTCGGGGCCGAAGGAAATCCTTCGGACACCGCGTCCGCGCTGCCTGTTCCGGATGAGGAAGCGCCGCAGGTCATCCAGATGCTGCCGGCCAACCGCTCCCTGATCGGAGGCCTGGTAGTGTTCACGGCCCAGTCCAGAGACAACATTGCCGTGACGCAGTCGTGGCTGGATGTTTCGTATGACAACGGCGAAACGTGGAATACCGTATCCATTGCATCCAGAAGTACGGTCTCCTGGGAATTCGAATCCACTCTCCATGAGGATCAGGGGATCCGGCTCCGGGCTTACGCTCAGGACGCGAAGGGAAATATCAGCGATCCGATGGAATACAGCTATACGATCGATAATAACGGCCCCGCCCAGGTTACGGGGCTGGCGGGAGAGAGCACTTCCAACACGATCACCCTTTCCTGGAATGACGTCCCGGATCAGGATTTTTCCTTCTTCCGTGTCGAGAAAAAGAACGACAGCGGAGTCTGGATCCGTGAACAGGACGTCTATACAACGCTGGGCGTGAATATTTACGATCTGGCTTCGGATCAGGATTATACCTATCGCGTAACGGCATATGATAAACGCGGGAACAGAGGGGTCACCTCCGAAGAGATCACCGTACATACACTGATCGACACCACGGCACCTGTCATTGTCACGCAATCACCGGATGCGGGGTATTACAGTACAGGCGTTTCACTTTCATTTACCGCCTCGGATAATTCAGCGATTCAATCATTGAAGATCCAGACTTCTCCGAATGCGCTTGTCTGGACAGATGTCCATGCGCAGGATTATCCCGGAACGTCAAAGACGGAAACGATCCGCTATGATCTGGATGTTTCCGAAGCAGAGGAAGCTTCCCTTTACGTCCGGGCTGTCGCGCTCGACATTTATGACAACGAAAGCAATACCGGTCCTTCCGCACCGTTTACACAGTACATCATTGACCATACTGCGCCGGAACCGCCCGGAGAGGTGCAGGCGGAAAGCGGCGTCGGCGTGATTGATGTAAGCTGGCAGCAGGGCAGTGAAACGGATCTGAACGGATACAATATCTATCGCTCTTCAGACAGCAGCGATCCTGAACTGATGGCTTCCGGGCAGCAATGCCTGAATTACGTGGACCGGGATGTCCTTCCCGGAACAGTCTATTATTACAGCGTTGCGGCAGTGGACCTTGCCGGAAATATCAGTGAGCGGAGCGATCCCGTTACGGCTTCTCCGGTGGAAGATACCGAAGCGCCGCAGATCCTGAGCGTTGCTCCGGAAGCCGGCGGACGGATCGGGCCTGAAAAGAAAACCTTCGGCGTACTGGTCAGCGATAACTGGAAAGTGGACAGCGTGCTGATCCGCTATGCGGTCAATGAAGAGGAACGGTATCGCACACTGCTGGAACGGACGAATATTAATGACTATTACGCGCAGCTCTCTGCAGCATTCCCAATGAGCGAATTGAACGACGGGGATCAGATCCGCGTTAATGTCACAGTGACTGATGCGGCCGGTAACGTGGAAGAAGCCTCTGAGATCACTTATACGGTTGATAAGAATGCCCCGCGTATTGCCAATGTGAACGCAGTGGGAGAAAGCGACCGCATTACGTTATCCTGGGAAGGCTTTGACGAAGAAAACCTTACCGCTTACCGGATCTACCGGAAGGAAAGCGGCGGGAGCTTCGAACTGATCGGTACGCGCGATCCGGATCCGGATCTGAGCTATGTGGATCTGTCTGTCCGTAAAGGCGCGACCTATATCTACCGGGTGGAAGCCGCCGATGACTGCGGAAACGTCAGCGGGAGAGATTCCGATGAAGTTTTCCTGGTCTGTGAACCGGTGCTTAACCCGGTCCTGGACGCGGACGCCGTGATGGAAGCCGGAACGGAGTATGAGTTCAGCGCCGCGCGTTCCGAATCCGACCAGTCGATCCTGAGGTATACTTTTGATTTCGGCGACGGAACCGCTCCTGTTTTGGGGACAGCGGACAGGACAGCGCATACCTATCAGCAAAGCGGAGAGTATACCGCCACGCTGACACTGATGGATGTGGAAGGCAAAGAAGCGTCCGTCAGCAGGATCATCCGGGTTTCAGAACCTTCCCTGCTTGGTACGGTGAAAGTTCATGTTACGGATGAGTCGGGTAAGGCGCTGACCGATGTTCCGGTCTATTTTGACTTCGATAATACAACGGACCATGTGCAGCGAACCGGTACAGGAGGAAACGTCAGCTTCACTGCTCAGACGGGAAGGTATTCCGTCGGTGCCTATTTGACCGGATACCTGCCGGCAAAAACATCGGTTGCCGTCCCGGCCAATACCGAAACGGAAGTAACGCTGGTCCTGGTCAATTCACCGCTCGTTACCGGGGAATTTGAAGTGAACCGGATGACGCTGGATGAGATCCGGGCGGCAGGTATCGAGACAAGCGACCCGGATAACCAGCATGTCGTGACACTGTCCATTCATCTGACCTACGGGAAGAAAAAGGTTGATATCCCGGTTACGGCGAACGGAAAAGGGAGCATTTGCAGCGGCGGGAAAGCGACTGTTGACATCGGAAACGGCACTTACAGGGAGCTGACAACGTACGTTGTCCCGAATGACAGGGGAGGCGAAGGGACGGAATACTTTATTGCGGTGCTTGACGTGCCGATGGAAGCGTCGTGCTTAAAAGAGTTTTTCGACATAAAACTGCATCTGTTCAATAATGCGGGCAGTGATTTTACGCTGAGCGGCAACAGAGTCCGGTTAAATGTCCCGGACGGCCTGAGTATTATCGATAAGGACAGCAGTAATGGATCGGCATTAAAAACGTTCTCTGCCCTGCATGGGCAGGAAGAGGAAACCGTGAACTGGGTAGTCCGGGGAGACAAGGCCGGCAATTACGAACTGGAAGCGCAGTACAATGCCGCCCTTATGCCGATCAATGCGCCGGTGAGCGCTGCTTTCAGAACCGATGGAATCCGGGTCTTTGGCCTTGACGCCATGAAACTCACTCTGTCGATCAATCAGAAGCTGGATTACGGAGCGCTGTATTTTGATGTTTCGATCATGAATGCCGGCGACGCGGACATGTATCTTCCTTCGATCCGGATCGGCGAAGATGTGTCGGACCAGCTGCGCGTGATCCATCACACAAAATACGGAGATGAAACGGTTGAAGCTTCAGAAGTGCCGAAGATACGATGGCTTTCTACATCGATCAGCAACGCACAGGGATATAAGCGTACGATCAGTGGGGCAACGGGGGGCTCAGGCGCAGAATTCCTGGCGAAAGGAAGCCGCGTTACCTACAGTTACGCGATCTATAATGTGTCGGTTCTTCCGGAAGAAGAGATGGCGGATCTTATCGATGCTTTCGTTGGGTCGGCAGAGGCTCTGGGAGCCATGGCCGAGATCATTGTCGTGGATAAGGACCTGTATAATCAGGGAAATCTGGAAGCGCAGATGCAGGCGATCCGGTCCGATCCCGTCAAATTCAGCATGGTCGAGGATATCCTGGATCTGGACAACAGCCGTTACGGTTATTACTGCACCGGAATCGCGAACGATGATTTCTGGCATCAGCTGGGCGAGGCGCTGTACGAGAATACAAAAGCGGCCCTTGCGCTGGACTTCAAGGAGATCTTCACCCATGAAGAGGACGAGGAGAAAACAAAGGGCATTGTCCGGGCTTATATCGCGGATATGGTAAAGGGAGATTCCTTCGCAGGGGCGGTTGACCTGAAAGTGGATGAAAAATACCTTACCGTCACGGACAGGGTTCTGAGCAACATTTCGGACATGCTGCCCAGCAGTTCGGACGGGGTTTATCATGACCAGACGGAAGACCAGCAGCTGATCTTTTTAGGCGATTTTATTTCCGGACTGGACGGAAGCAAAAAACGCGAGCTGGCGGAAAGCCTCAAAATCGGAGGACAGGATTCCTTTAAGGAAAGACTGCTGACGATGATCGCCACGGACGGCTCACAGGCTGCCCAGAGCCTGTTCCTCAGTGAGATCGGGGAAAACGAGCTTTTGAGTACGCTGGGAGGCGAACTCAAGGCGGAAGTCGGGGTACTGCAGGAAGCGCTCGGATATACGGGTACCGTTGTTTCCGCCTGGAACGAGTCTGCGGAGATCACTTCGCAGCTTATGACCATTTCCGCGGCCAGAGAAGAAGCGGAGCTGCTGCTTGGGGCGATCCTGGAGAGCGATGAGATCAATACGGTCGTCTACGAGGGCGTGCAGGAACTGTATGACGGCCTTCATGAAGGATATCAGTCCCAGGATGCGCTTTTTGCGGAAGCGCTGCAGAAAAAGATCCTGAGCCAGGGCTTCGACAATACGGTTGCTTCCATAACCGGTCTGATCGATGAATACTACCTGCTTCCGGAGTCCATGGGGACATTTGATTCCGCCAACGCGGTGCTGGCCGCAATGCGGTTCGCCTTTAACACGGCAGATTATGTGTTCGACTGGGAAGACCAGGTTGATCTGCAGGAGAGCATCCGGGTAGCGACAGCGCTGACGTACGCGATGCGCAATGAGACGG
>CADBNG010000426.1 GCA_902795985.1 uncultured Lachnospiraceae bacterium | reverse complement strand
TCCGTTGATGGTATTGACGTAAAGAAGCGCGGAGAATTTTTCATTCTGCATTTTAATGCGGGTGTTTCCGCGGAGAACGTCACCTGTTTTCAGGCCGAAACGGCGGATCTGGGACGGGGAAACATAGACGTCGTTTTCCCCGGGAAGAAAATTGGCGGACCGGATAAAGCCGAATCCTTCGGACATGACCTCGAGGATTCCTTCCACCGTCTGACCGCTGTCCAGCTTGCTCTGTTCATGCTTTTCGGCATTTTCCCGGCGCGCGGGACTTTCAGCTTCGGCAGGCTCAGTCTTTTCCGCTTCCGCCGTGCGGCTCGTTTTGCGGGTAAAAGTCCGTTCGGCGCGGGTGGGAGCCGTTTCCGTTTCTTTTTTTGAAACGGTTCGCTTCCTGGCCGGTGCCGGTGCCGCTTCTGCTTCCTTTTCAGGCTCCGAAGCAGGAGCTGCTGCTGCGGCCGCCTCCATCTTCGCATCTTCCTGAAGCATCCGGTCAATCAATTCGGATTTCCGTAATGTAGAGCAGCCCTTCAGCCCGCGGTATTTCGCCAGAGCCTTTAGCTCCGTCAGGGGCAGAGTCTCATACTTTTCACGCGTCATGAACGTACCTCTCTCTATAAATAATCAATTAAAGTTCAAAGGGAATATTGCGCGATCGGCGCCGATACTTCACTTGACTGCAGTCTGGAAACCTGCTTTGAATAATATAATGCAAAACGCGGACGCTGTCAACATCTTGTGCGGATTTCAGAAAAGAGGCCCAGATATCGATTCCGCGGCTTTTTCCGCAATTTTAATTCCGTCGATCGCGGCGGAAAGAATGCCGCCGGCGTACCCGGCCCCTTCCCCGCAGGGAAAAAGACCGCGGATATTGCTCTGCCCGGTTTCGTCGCGCAGGATGCGGACCGGGGAGGAAGTCCGGCTTTCCACCGCATAAAGAAGAGAATCCGCGTAACCGGGGATTTTACGGTCGAAGGCTTCGATTCCTTCAATCAGCGACCGAACCACGTAATCCGGCAGAACGGAATGAAGATCGGCGCTTTGAACAGCTCCTTTATGGCAGCCTTCCGGCAGTGTTTCGGTGATCCGATGCTCTTTCATGTCACGGAACAGCTGAACCGGGATGGCCCCGCCTCCGGCCTGAAACGCTTTTTCCTCCATTTCCTCCTGAAACGCGACGCCGGATAACTCCGCAGGAATGCCGTCTTTCGCGAAAGAAGAATAATCCTCCGGAGTGACCGTCACGATCACCGCGGAATTGGCACGGCCGCTGTCACGGCGGCTAAGGCTCATTCCGTTGACGGCAAGCCTTCCGTTTTCCGAAGAAGCATTGACCACCATTCCTCCCGGACACATACAGAAAGTATATACCCCGCGGCCCTCGGATGTTTTCCAGGTCAGCTTATAGGGAGCCGCGCCCAGTGAACGGGGATAATCGGGCCCCCATTGGTTTCGGTTGATTTTTTCCTGATCCTGCTCGCTCCGGACCCCCACCGCAAAAGCTTTCGCTTCCATCTCCACGCCTTTTTCATAAAGCATGCGGAACGTATTTCTTGCACTGTGTCCGATGGCAAGAATAACGCAGCTTCCGGGAATGATACGATTGTCTGAAAGACGAACTCCGCAAACATGTCCGTCTTTTATCTGCAGCTCTTTCGCTTCCGTATTGAAAAGGAATTCTCCTCCCAGCGAACGGATTTTTTCGCGGAGATTCCTGACCATCGGCACCAGCAGGTCGCTTCCGATGTGGGGGCGGGCGTCATAAAGGATTTCCTCCGGCGCGCCGCAGCGGACGAACAGTTCCAGCACTTCCTCGGAACGTCCGAACCGGTCCCGGACCCCGGTGTTGAGCTTTCCGTCCGAAAAGGTTCCGGCTCCGCCCTCACCGAACTGAACGTTGCAGCGGGGATCCAGCCGGCCCGTTTCCCAGAAAGTATTGACAATCCGGACCCGGTCCTCCACAGCGGCGCCGCGTTCGATGACAACCGGGTTCCAGCCGGCGTTCGCCAGTTCATAGGCACAAAGAAGGCCCGCGGGTCCGCAGCCGATAATCAGCGGACGCGGAGCCTTATTTTCCTGGGGCAAATCGCTGTTCCTTCGATACGGAAAATGATACTTCTGTTCTTTTTCGATAAAAGTCACACTGTGCCGGTTCTGAAGGGACCGTCCTTTGTGTGTGCGGAAGAAGGACCGGACCTTTTTTTCGTCCCGGACCGAAAGAACCAGTGAAAAAACGAAACAAAGGGCTTCTTTTTTTCTGGCTTCAATGGAACGGCGGGCGATACGGACGGAAAGAATGTCTTCCTCCGGCAGGCCAAGAAGCGCAGCGGCAGCTGCGCTCAGGTCTTCCTGACGGTATTCGGGAGGAATTTTCAGCGAATTGATACGTATCATGATTCACCAGCAGCGGCCGTTCCGGCCAGCGCGCCCGTTGTCCAGGCCCACTGCAGGTTGAATCCGCCGCAGCAGCCGTCCGCGTCGAGGGCTTCGCCGGTAATATAAAGGCCGGGCACTTTTTTGCATTCCAGGTTATCGGTCAGTTCGGTCAGGTCAATTCCGCCGGAGCAGACCTGGGCTTCTTCAATCCGGGAAGGTCCGGTGACCGGGAATATGAAATCCTTCAGAATATGGGCTGCCTCGTCCGGCGTCATCCCGATTTCAACAATGGCACGGACCAGTTTCTCCGGAAGGACGCCTAAAAGAGCCGTCCGGATGGATTTATAGGGAGCTTTTTCCTGAATCTTCCGGATCATTTCCGCCACGTAAGGCTCTTCCGAGTCCGGGAAGAAATCAATATGGACGGTTACTTCCTCGCCCCTGGCAAGAAGGATGTTGACGTTGCGGCTCAGGTCGAACACGGGAATGCCGGAAATGCCGGTTTCGGTCAGCTGCAGCTCTCCGAACGTTTCGGAAACGTTTTCCCCGTTTACAAACATGCGGATCACGGCAAAAGTCCGCACGCCGGCCCACTGCTTCTGGTACTCTCCGCTGCCGTAAAGCCGGGTAAGCGCAGGAAGATACCGGGAGTGGCGAAGATGGAATTTTCCGGCTGCTGTTTCCGCGAAAACCGGATCCGACGCGGAAACCGAGGCATTGGTGCCGCACGACACGATCACTTTATCCGCGGGGTATTCCCAGCTCTGTGTGCGCACAAGAAAGCCGTTTTCCGTTTTTTCGATGTCGGTTACCTTTTCGTTTGTTTTGATCTTAACGCCCTGGCTTTCCGCCTCGAATAAAAGGAGTTTGACAACCTGGGGGGCGCTTTCGCAGGCCGGATAAATCCGTTTGTCGTCTTTTTCCACAAAAAGAATGCCCAGGTTTTCAAAGAAGGCAAAGGTCTCTGTCAGACCGAATTTTTTGAAAATCCTTCCGGCCTTTTTCGGCGAGGAGCTCAGGAACGCATCCCCGCCGGCGGAAAGATTTGTGAGATTGCATTTTCCGTTGCCGGTTGCGGCCAGTTTTTTCAAGGGTTTGTTTTCCCTTTCCAGGACCGTTACTTTTGCCCCGGCTTTCGCGGCGTGGATTGCGGCGGTGATGCCGGAAGCTCCTCCCCCGATAATCACGATGCTGCTCATATTAAATCCTCCTTACGAATGACTCCGGCATCACACAGAGCCTGGACTGTCTTAATGATTCCGAATTTGCCGTGCTGCCAGGTCAGGCCGCCCTGAAAGTAAACGGCATAGGGCGGGATCACGGGCCCGTCCGCGCTCAGTTCAATGGAAGAACCGGAAACAAAGGCGCCGGCCGCCATAATGACGTCCGAATCATAGCCTGGCATCGCCCAGGGTTCACAGGAAACAAAGGAGTCCACCGGCGCGGCCTGCTGGATTCCCTGACAAAAAGCGATCATGGCCTTCTCATTTCGGAAAACAACGGACTGGATAATATCGGTCCGCTCCTCCCCTGCCCGCGGGACGGTTTCAAAGCCCAGGCTTTCGTAAATCGCGGAGGCGAAAACAGCGGCCTTCAGTGCCGAAGCCGTAACGGAAGGAGAAAGGAACAGCCCCTGAAAAGCATCTTTATTGGTGTTCCCAACCGAAGCTCCGACTTCTTTTCCGAGGCCGGGTGTCGTCAGGCGGAACGCCGCGTTTTCCACGTATTCCTTCCGGCCCGCAATATAACCGCCCAGCGCGGCAAGCCCTCCTCCTGGGTTCTTGATCAGGGAACCGGCGATCAGGTCCGCGCCCGCGTCCGTCGGCTCTTCCGTTTCCACAAACTCCCCGTAACAGTTATCAACAAAAACGATGACGTCTTTGCGCAGATTCCGTATAAAAGCGATTAATTCCCGGATTTTTTCAATCGTAAAAGAGGGCCGGGTCTGGTAACCCTTGGACCGCTGGATCATAACGATTTTTGTTTTATCCGGGAAATCCCTGCGGATGGAATCGTAATCAAAGGAACTGTCCGGCAGCAGGTCTGTCTGCTTATAGGTAATTCCGTATTCCGCGAACGATCCTTTGGACGGACGGATCCCGATTACCTCTTCCAGCGTGTCGTAAGGTTTTCCGGCGGGGGAATACAGTACGTCTCCGGGCCTTAAATTTCCTGCCAGCGCCGTGGCAATGGCATGCGTCCCGCAGACGATAGCCGGCCTGACCAGCGCGTCTTCCGTATGGAAAATCCGGGCGTAGACCTGTTCCAGCGCGTCTCTTCCCACATCGTTATACCCGTAACCGGACGACGGATACAGACAGTTTTCCGCCACACGGCAGGTCTGCATCGCCTCCAGTACTTTCAGCTGATTGCATTCCGAAATACGGTCGATGCGCTCAAACCTTTCAGAAAGGCTATCCCATATTTTCCCGGTATAATTAAAAACTTCCTCTGAAATGCCGCAGACGGCATAAAAACTCATTTCCTGATTCATATTATCTGATCCCCGCGAATAACCTTTTCCAGATATGCGGCAATTTTGACCGGATCCCGCTTATAATCCGCGATATCGACCCACCGGGCGTCTTTTTCGCGGCGGAACCAGGTCAGCTGACGCTTGGCAAAGTGTCGGGTATCGGTCTTGACCGCTTCCCGCACTTCTTCGATGGTCCGTTCACCGCGGAAATAAGGGAAGAATTCACGGTAGCCGATCCCCTTCATGGCTATATCCTCTTCTACGGATCCGGCGTCAGCCAATCTGCGGACTTCTTCTTCCAGGCCTTCCTCAAACATCCGGTCCACCCGTTCGTTGATCCGTTTGTAAAGCCGGGAACGGTCATCCGTCAGTACAAAATAACGGAAGGCATAGGGCGATTCCTTCTGCCGCTGGGTTTCGTTGTGTTCCGAGATCTCCTTACCGGTGCCTTCATAATATTCCAGAGCCCGTATGACCCGTTTGAGGTTGTTCGGATGAATCGATTCGGCGGCTTTGGGATCGACCTTCTGAAGGAGGCGGTGAAGCGCTTCCGGTCCGTATTTTTCAGCGTATTCTTCGTAATTCTCACGGAGCTCGTAATCCTCCGACATCCGGCCGAAGTCAATGTTATAGAGAACGGCCTGAATGTAAAAGCCGGTTCCGCCGGTCAGAATCGGGATCTGTCCCTTTTCATAAACGGCGTCCAGCGCTTCGTAAGCCATCTGCTGAAAGGCGACGACATGGAAGTCGTCCTTCGGATCCAGTACGTCAATCAGATAATGATCCACGCCGCAGCGTTCCTCCGGCCGGATTTTGGCCGAACCGATATCCATTCCTCTGTAGACCTGCATGGAGTCGGCCGAAATGACGGCCCCTCCGATCCTTTGCGCCAGTTCAACGGCGACTGCACTTTTGCCGACGGCTGTGGGCCCGGCAATAATGATCAGGGGTTGTTTCATCAGACGATCCTCTTGAATTTCTTATCGAGTTCATAATGTGTCATTTTTATCATCGTCGGGCGGCCGTGCGGACAATGATAAGGGTCCTCCAGATTTAATAGATCCGAGATCAGAGCACGGATTTCGGAATCCGAAAGATAAGAGTTTCCCTTTACCGCTGCCTTGCATGCCCTGGAAGCAATCCTTTCCTGAAGGGCTTCCGTTCTGCGGCCTTCTTCGTTCAGGGCATCCAGCAGATCCTTGAAAAATTCGTCCGTATCCCGCACGAAAAGATCCGCGGGCATTCCGGTAATCCGCCATTCACGGCCTTCAAAGTGTTCGATCTCGTATCCGAGTTCTTCAAAAACGGAAAGGTTCTCCCGGAAAAGATCGTTTTCCGCCGCGGTCAGCGTGAGAAGCTTCGCGGGCATAAGATACTGGGTGGCGACGCTGCGCTCCCGCACGTCTTTCATGAATTTTTCGAACAGTACTTTTTCATGGGCGGCATGCTGGTCGATAATATAAAAATCGTCATTGTATTCGATCAGCACATAGGTGCCGAAGACCTGTCCGATCATCCGGAAGTCGATCCGCTTCTCCGCTTTCGCGTCATCGAAAATGGAGAGCTGTTTTTCGCGGATCAGTTCCGGCGTTTCCGGGGCTTTCGGGACGGGCTGCGAGGCCATACGGCGGTTTTCGAATATTTCCGGCATTTTCCGCGGCCGGACCGGTTCACTGCCCCTTCCGGAAACAGAAAGGCCGGATAAAGGCAAAGCATCGGCGGCCTTCGTAATCTCAGTTGCAGAACCGGCCGGCTGAACCGCCGCATTCATGCCGGGCGCTTCCGGAGCTTCCGGAGCGGGCCGGACCGGTACCGGTGTTTCGGCAATGGCCGCATCCGGTATTTCCTCCCTGCGCATCAGCGCGTCAGACACAATTTCCCTCAGTTCTTCATAAATGTCCGACTGGTTTGAAAAACGCACTTCCGCCTTTGCGGGATGGACGTTGACGTCCACGGCAGCCGGATCCATCCGGATATTCAGCAGGGTGAACGGGTAGCGGTGCTGCATCAGGTGTCCGTGGTACCCTTCTTCGATGGCGGAAGAAAGAATTTTGTCTTTGATATAACGGCCGTTTACGAAATAGTTTTCGAAGTTCCGGTTCCCTCTGGCAATCAGGGGAAGACCGATATATCCTTCCGCTTCGATATATTCTTTTTTTGATTCCACGCGGATCAGTTCATCGGTCACCGCTTTGCCGTAAATCCGGAAGGCGCATTCCAGCAGGTCGCCGGATCCGGAGGTGTAAACCTTCTGCGCTCCGTCGGAAATCAGGCGGAAGGAAACCGTCGGATGGGACAGCGCCAGCTGCTCCACAAAAGCGGTTACGGCGTTGGCTTCCGTCACGGAGGAACGAAGGAATTTTTCCCGTGCAGGGGTGTTGTAGAACAGATCCCGCATAATAACGGTCGTACCGTTCGGCGCGCCGATTTCCTCAAAGCTCTCTTCCGTTCCGCCGCTGATGCAGATGCGGACAGCGAACAGCTGGTCTTTCGGCTTTGAAATCATTTCACACTTCGAAACGGCGGCTATGCTGGACAGGGCTTCTCCGCGGAATCCCAGCGAGGAAATGGTCTGAAGATCGGAAATGTCCCGCAGCTTGCTTGTGGCGTGACGGCAGAAAGCCAGGCGGATTTCATTTTCCGGAATCCCGCAGCCGTTGTCGGTCACGCGGAGCAGGCTTTTGCCGCCGCCGCGGATTTCAACCGTAATCTGGTCCGCGCCGGCATCCAGCGCGTTTTCAACCAGTTCTTTTGCGGCGGAGGCCGGGCGTTCGACCACTTCGCCGGCCGCAATGGAATTGATGGTTTCGGAACGGAGTATCTGAATCATATTCTTTACCGGCTTTTTAAGTCATTCTGAAAACGGTACAGCAGGTTCAGGGCTTCCAGCGGGGTCATGCAGGAAAGATCAGCGGAGAGGATTTCTTCGCAGATGGAACGGTCGGTTTCGTCGTTAAACAGGGACATCTGTTCAAACTGAGGTTCCTCCACCGTGCCGCCGGCGATTTCCTTTACCGTGGAGGTAATGTCAGCGCCCAGAAGCTGGCGCACCAGCTCCTTTGCCCTTTCCAGCACTTCATCAGGTACGCCGGCAAGCCTTGCCACCTGTATTCCGTAGCTCTTGTCAGCCCCGCCCCGGATGATTTTGCGAAGGAAAACAATATCGTCCCCGTGCTCCCGGACGGCAATGCAGAAGTTCCGGACTCCCCGGATCTTGCCTTCCAGCTCGGTCAGTTCGTGATAATGAGTGGCGAACAGGGTTCTGGCCTCGATTTTCGCGGAAATGTATTCAATGACGGACCAGGCAATGGATAAACCGTCAAACGTGCTGGTGCCCCTCCCGATTTCATCCAGGATCAGCAGGCTGTCCGACGTCGCGTTGCGCAGGATATTGGCGACCTCCGTCATTTCCACCATAAAGGTGCTCTGCCCGGAGGCCAGATCATCCGAAGCGCCCACCCGGGTAAAGATCCGGTCGGTAATGCCGATTTCCGCTTCATCCGCGGGCACAAAGGAGCCCATCTGGGCCATGAGGACGATCAGAGCGCACTGTCGCATATAGGTGGATTTGCCGGCCATGTTCGGACCGGTGATGATATCAATGGAATCCTTCCGGTTCAGATCAGTATCGTTCGGAATGAACATCCCGCTGTCGGTCAGCAGTTCCACCACCGGATGACGTCCTTCCCGGATGCGGATCACGTTCTCCCGGTTGAACGTCGGCCGGCAATACCGGTTTTTCATGGCAACGTAAGACAGGGAACAGCAGACGTCCAGTCCGGCAACGGCATCGGCCGTACGCTGGATCCTGCTGATATGTCCGGCAATATGGTCCCGCACTTCGCAGAACAGCTGGTATTCCAGCACGTTCAGCTTCTCTTCCGCTCCAAGGATTTCACTTTCGATCTCCTTGAGCTCCGGCGTGGTATAGCGCTCGGCGTTGGCCAGCGTCTGCCGCCGGATATAGTCCTCGGGCACTTTGTCCTTAAAGGAATTGGTCACTTCCAGATAATAGCCGAAAACCCGGTTGAATTTGATCCGGAGCTTCGGAATGCCCGTACGCTCCTTCTCCTTTTCCTCCAGGTCCATCAGCCAGGTTTTGCCCTGGGTTTTGGCGGAACGAAGATGATCCGCGGTTTCGTGATATCCTTCTTTAATGATCCCGCCCTCATGAAGATTGAGGGGAGGCTCTTCGGTGATTGCCGAATCGATCAGGGCAAAAAGGTCCTCCAGGGGATCCAGGGCCTCACACAGGTCCGTCAGCGCTTCTTTGCGGAAATTCATCAGAATCTGCCGGATATGCGGCAGCATGGCAAGAGAATTCCGGAACGCGATCAGATCCCTCGGATTGGCCGTCTTATTGGCAATCCTTGCAAGAAGACGCTCCATATCATAGATTTCATTGAGGTATTCCCTCAGCTCGTCCCGGAGCATTGCGGCACCGCCCAGTTCTTCCACCGCATCCAGCCGTTTGTTGATCCGGTCGATATCCCGGCAGGGCTGTTCAATCATGGATCGAAGCTTCCGCGCGCCCATGGCGGTTTTGGTTTTGTCCAGTACCCACAGAAGGGATCCTCTGCGGGATTTGTCGCGGATCGTTTCGGTCAGCTCGAGATTCCGGCGGGTATAACTGTCGATTATCATATAATCATCCACCGTATAGGGGGTGATTCCGGTGATCTGATCGATCCTGCTCTTCTGGGTTTCGTACAGATAAATGAACAGAGCGCCGCAGGAAAGCAGGGCAAATGTCATGTCCGAGATCCCCAGTCCGCCGATATCCATGCACCCGAACTGACGGCAAAGGGCATTCCGTCCGTTTTCTTCCAGATAATAGCGTTCCGGAAGCTCCGTAACGGAAATTCCGTAGTTGTTCTTCAGAGCGTCGGCATCGATGCTGCCGAGAAGGCAGTCCGCGTTGCAGATCAGTTCGCTGGGCATGAATTTGCTGATTTCATCCGCCAGCTTCCCGGCCCCGCGGATTTCCGTAACCATGCAGCGTCCGGTGGAAATATCCGCTGCGGAAACGCCGTACATGTCTCCGCTGCGGTATACGGACATCAGATAGTTGTTCCGGGTTTCCTCAAGCCCTGCCTGATCAGTTACGGTACCTGCCGTTACTACGCGGATGACTTCCCGCTTTACCATTCCCTTGGCCAGTTTCGGATCTTCGACCTGTTCGCAGATGGCTACTTTATACCCTTTTTCAACCAGTTTGGACAGATAGACGTCCACGGCATGATAAGGAACGCCGCACATCGGCGCGCGTTCTTCCAGTCCGCAGTCTCTTCCGGTCAGTGTCAGTTCCAGTTCCCTTGACGCGGTTTTTGCATCGTCAAAGAACATTTCATAAAAATCACCGAGCCGGTAAAACACCAGGCATCCCGGATATTCTTCTTTGACCTGCATATAATGCTGCATCATCGGCGATAATGCCATGTGATCTTCTCCTATATACGGACTCCGTAATAATAGAATCCTTTGCATTCGTTCAGCTTCACGGGAAGAATCCGCCCGATGTCGCCGGCGTCTCCCGGAAGATGAACGACGATATTGTGCTGTGTTCTTCCGGTGACCAGTTTTTCGTCCTGACGGTTTACGGATTCCACCAGGACGCTCTCTGTCCTGCCGGTAAAACGCCCGACCTGGGCTGTTGCTGTTTCGCGTACCAGCTCCAGCAGGCGGTCGAACCGGTCTTTTACTGTGCTTTCATCAACCTGGGGCATTCCGGCCGCGGGCGTACCGGTCCTTCGGGAGTAAATAAACGTAAAGGCGCTGTCGAAACGGCAGCGGCGCACCATATCCAGCGTTTCCTGGAAATCCTCTTCCGTTTCGCCCGGAAATCCCACAATAATATCCGTGGTGAGTGAAATGTCCGGAACGGCAAGACGGATGCGGTTCACCAGATCCAGATACTGCTCTTTATCGTATCTGCGGTTCATGGCTTTTAATATCCGTGAACTGCCCGACTGAAGCGGAAGATGCAGATGATTGCAGATCTTCTCTTCTTCCGCAATTGTCCGGATCAGCTCATCGGAAAGATCTTTGGGATGGGAAGTCATAAAACGGACCCGGTCGATCCCGTCAATCCGGCAGACAGAACGCAGAAGGCCGGCGAAGGAAGTGCCGAATTTCTCTTTCATGCCGTAGGAGTTGACGTTCTGCCCGAGAAGCATGACTTCCCGGACGCCGTCCTTTGCAAGATGGCGGATTTCCTTTAGAATATCTTCCGGTTCACGGCTGCGTTCCCGCCCGCGTACGTACGGGACGATGCAGTAAGTACAGAAATTGTCGCAGCCATACATAATGTTGACGCCGGATTTGAAGGAATAGGTGCGGTCCACCGGCAGTTCTTCCACAATCTCCTCTGCTTCGGAACGGATATCGATTACCCGTTTTTTTTCGGCGAGGACAGGATAAAGCAGTTCTGCCAGCATATAAACGTTATGCGTTCCGAAGACCAGGTCGACAAAAGGATAATCCCGGCGGATTCTTTCCACAACGTCCTTTTCCTGCATCATGCATCCGCAAAGACCGATGATCATGTCCGGACGGTGCTTTTTGATGCTGTACAGCTTGCCGAGACGCCCGTAGACGCGCGTATTTGCGTTCTCACGGACGGTACAGGTGTTATACAGCACCAGATCGGCCTCCTCGCTTTCACAGCGCACAAAGCCGATCTTTTCGAGTATGCCCCGAAGCTTCTCGGAATCCCTCTCATTCATCTGGCACCCGAAGGTTTCCACATGAAAGGTGGGCGGGGTCTGGCCGGATTCAATCCGGGCCCGGACGAATTCCTCACATTTTCGGATGTAGGATAACTGGCGGGCGGATCCCTGTTCGGAAGTCAAATTTCCTTCTCCTTTCCCGCGCCCTGCAGCGAATCACGGACTTTTTCCAGAGAAATTCCCTTTTCCCGCGCGATGCGCGCAAGATCGTCATATTCCCATTTTTCCTTGGTGATGCCGTATCCGGAACAGGCTTTTTTCCGGACAGGACCGAAGGGCGTTTCCTCCGTCACTTCACTGCGGTTCAGTATATAGCGGTCCATCCGGGTTTCCCGTATACCGATGGTGGATGTGTGAAGGAATATTTCCCGGATGATCGTTTCCCGGTCTTTCGGATCGCACATGACATTCAGCATCACGGCAGGACGGGATTTTTTCATGGTGATCGGGATGGTATAAACGTCCTTTGCCCCGGCTTTCATCAGCATATCCGACGCAAATCCCAGATCCTCTCCCGTCATATCGTCAATATTGCAGGAAAGATGAAGGATCGTATCCCGGGTGCCGTCCGACTCCCCGAGGAAGGAACGGACGCAGTTCAGCCGGGTGAAATTCTTTTTGCCCATGCCATAGCCGGTTTTGCGCACCACCATCGGCGGCAGTTCGGTAAACTCCTGAACAAAATGTTTCACAAGCGCAGCTCCTGTCGGTGTGCAGAGCTCTCCTTTGATATCAGTGCTGTAGATGGGGATACCCGTAAGGATCTCCGCAGTAGCCGGAGCCGGTACCGGGAGAATGCCGTGGGCACACCGGACGGTGCCGCTCCCGACCTGGATCGGAGACGCAAGAATCCGTTCCGGATGAAGTTCCTCCATCAGGATACAGGCTGCCGTGATATCCGCAACGGCGTCCATGCTGCCGACTTCATGAAAATGGATCTGGTCCATCGTAACGCCGTGAACCTTGCTTTCCGCTGCGCCGATCAGGGCATAAACCGCGCGAATATCGGACCGGACCTTATCCGAAACGTTCAGACCCGAGATAATCGCTTCAATTTCTTTCATTCCGGTATGGGCATGATGATGGTGGTGATGGTGATGATCCGAATCATTATGCTGGCTGTCAGCGTGTTCTTTCGCGGAGTCGTGATGTCCCGGATGCATTTCTTCCGGCATTGAATGATGCGGGAAATGCTGTGCGGAAACTTCGGGCGCGGCATCATCCGCGGGTTCTTCCATTTCTCCGTCAATCCATACGTTCAGTTTGGCGGCGAGAATTCCGCATTTTTCCATGTCTTCGATTTTGTAAACAATTCCGGGAAGCCCGGCTTCATTCAGCTTCCGGAGGGAGTTCTCCCGATCTTCAGTCAGTTCCAGCAGTGCAGCGGATATCATATCCCCGGCAGCGCCCATTCCGAGATCAAAATAGACCGTTCTCATTCTTTGCTCCTCATGTGGTTGATCCGTCCGGCGAGAAATCCCGCGCCGAAGCCGTTGTCGATGTTGACGACCGAAACCCCGCTGGCACAGGAATTCAGCATGGAAAGAAGGGCCGACAGTCCGTTGAAGGATGCGCCGTACCCGACGCTTGTCGGAACCGCGATGACCGGACAGGAAGCCAGCCCGCCGATCACGCTGGCCAGTGCCCCTTCCATTCCGGCAATGGCGATAATAACGCTTGCGTCCCGGATTTCTTCCAGATGATCCATAAGACGGTGAATTCCGGCAACCCCGACGTCATAGAGCCGGCATACCTGATTGCCGAGCATTTCCGCCGTAACGGCGGCTTCTTCGGCAACAGGAATATCGCTGGTTCCTCCGGTGGCAACCACAATAGTGCCGAGGCCGTCAGGCTTTGGAGGCTCTCCTGTGCAGGCAATGCGGGAAACCGGGTCATAACGAACGTCAAGCAGCTGGGTCAGCTGTTCCGCTTTATCGGGGGATACCCGGGTGATAAGCAGCCTGTCCTGACCGCTCACCATCAGCGAACGGGCAATCCCTGCTATCTGCTCAGGCGTTTTCCCGGCACCGTAAATGACTTCGGAAGCGCCCTGGCGTTCCCGCCGGCCCAGATCCGGCTTGGCATACCCGAGGTCTTCATACTGAGCCAGACGCGCTTCGGCTTCTTCTATGGAAAGTTTTCCGTCTTTAACGAGGGAGAGAATTTCAAAGATCGTTCCCGGCATTTTCCGCTCCGTTTTCTGATGAATCATCGGTTCTGACAGCGATTGAATCCGTATCTAAAATAATATAGTATTTTTTCCCTGAAAAATCAACGAAAAGGAAGGACAAAGCCGGAGGCCTTCGAATCCGTGACGAAATTATACTGTGCAATTTGTTTAAAAAAAGACTTAATGACCGATTATTTAACTTGCATAATAGTTTTTTATTTATTTTTTGCAAAGGGCCTGAATTTTACCGAAATCAAGCAAAATCATTCACAAATAAGGCGGGTATTTTGATCGTTTGCATAATTGTTAACGAATTAACACATTTATCGCAGAGCTTCTCGAATCCTGGCTTGATGAAAATTGTTATTTTATCCAAATAATTAGATTGACTTTTGTGCATTTCGGACGCATTATATAAAAGATACCGCAGATTTGTCATTTTCTACAGGAAACGGGTCCATGTCCATTACATTCAACATCATACGTAAAGCTCTGGAACACTTCAACACCGAAACTGAAATCCCGGAAAGCTGGAATCCTTCTTTTGACTTCTGTCTTCCGCTTTCAGACGAAAACGTCCCGCTGATGAGTAACTGTCTTTATGTAGCCCGTCTGTCGGTTGCCATGAAAATTACCGGCAGCAGGGATAATGTTGTGATTGTCTGTCTCCGGGACCGCCTTACGGACGACACGGAGCAGGGCGAGGCAGTGCGCAACTGTTTCATTGTAAACGAAAATATCACGAGGCTTCAGCTGCTTACTACTGTACAGGATCGTTTTTATTCTGTCCTGCACTGGGAAAACACACTGAAAGAAGCCCTTTTAAACAACTGCTCCATACAGGAGCTTGTTGATCTCTGTCCTCCCTTCCTCGAGAATCATATCCAGATCACGGATGCCTCTTTTATGAAGCTGGCCCAGTCCACAAAAATCGACTGTGACTGTCCCATCGTGATCCTGCTTAAGAAATACGGCTACCATCCGCAGGAGACGGTGGACCGTTTCCGTGAATTCAATCTTTTTGACGTCTGGGCAAGCCAGGACGACATCTATGTGGACAATGCAACGGATGTGGCGAAATATCCCACCGTTCATAAAATCTTCAAGTTCCATGGAAGTTACTATGCGCATGTGGTCATGACCTGCAGTCATTCCAGTCCGGATCCTGCCATGATCGACCTGTTCCGTATTTTTACCGAAGCGCTGAATATTCTCATTGAAAGAGACTGGGAGACGCGGCTTTCCTGTGTTCATCCCTATGACAGCGTATTCCTGGAGCTGCTTGAGGGCAAAAATGTCAGTACGGTGGAATTGCAGGACCGTGCCATGCATACCGGTCTGCCTATGGAAGGCTCGTTTTTCCTGATCCAGATCGTCCGCGCCGATGAGCAGTCCTATCCCCTCGGCACCATGATGAAGGAATTCGGCGACCTGTTCCCCCGTTTTAAATTCATTAATTTCCAGGACAGCATCGCCGCCTTTGTCCATTCGACCTCCCAGTCACATGAAACCCTGAACGAATATCTGGAGGAAATTGATTCCTTCCTTGAAAAATATAATTCCTACTGCGGAATCAGCTCCTGCTTCAATGACCTCCTGAAGGCCCGCTATTATTTTATGGAGGCTAAACTTGCCCTGAAATATTCCAAGCTGATCCGCAATCAGGTACCCCTGTTCCGGCTGCAGGAGGACATCTGTCCGAAGGATTCTTCCAGGATCAGCTGGTATGATCACTACTTCCCATACAGCTATTTCGCGGATGACGAGGAAACATCCTCGCTGTGGCAGCACAGCTATTATCACAATCTGCTGCAGAAGCTTTATATCAGTGATCAACAGCGCGGCACCGATGACCTTCATCTGCTTTTTGTCTATTTATGCCATGAACGCAAAAGCACGGAAACCGCGGCGATCCTGAACATGCACCGGAACAGCATTATCTACCGGATCAACCGGATTGAAGAATCCCTTCAGATTGATCTGAATGACGAACATACACGGCTCATGCTGCTCTTCTCTTTCGTTCCGCTGATTACCTACGGATTTTTAAAGGACCAGCATTAACGATCCTGTCCTAAACAGTTGGGGGGGCGAAGGGGACTGTCCCCTTCGCCCCCCTCTTCTTTCTTAAAAGGGATTTCCGAAACCGTAGTATTCATCCAGAATCGGATACAGATCCAGATAAGGCGCTTTTACCATCGAGGTCGTTTCTCCGAATTCCATGACTTCATCTGTTCCGGCAGAAGCCGGCCATTCCGGAAGAGCGCCGTCGTTCGGATTGCCTGTGCGAATGAAATTTCGATAATATGAGAGCATTTCATGGCTGAGCTCCCGGTCCCTGTCATTAAAAAGCTTTGAATCCCCGGGAATGTTGCCGTATAAATAGATTTCCTCCCCGCTGTGCCAGGCGTTCAGGCGGCCGTTCTGCCGGGTGAAATAATACACATAGGTCGGGATGCCGTTGGCGAGGGCTTCCCTCTCCCAGCAATAATGTCCGTAAGTGAACAATACAGCGGAATAAATATCCGCCCAATTTTGTTTTGCCTCCTGATCGGTTGAAGCCGGATACCGTTCAAGAATACGGGAAGCATAAGGTTCTTCAAACGCTTCTTCGATCTTCTGCCGGTAATTTTTAAGGTTCGCCTGGGAAAACAGGATAAAGGGCGCCGATTCATCCCTGTTATAGCCGTGCAGAACCGCTTCTTCGTTATGAATGCCCTTTGCATAGGATTCATAAGGCGTTTCGTGCAGAACGTAACCGTCAATGGTCATATGATGATGAAACGCCAGCTCGGCCGCAAGCTTTTCGGCAGGTATGTTTCTCAGCTCTTCGACCGAACGTACTCCGAACCGAGCTTTTGTATCCTCCGCTGCTTCACAGGCTTCTTCGAGACTGCGGAACGAATGCGCCGGCTCAGGTGCGGTGACCGTGGAGCTTTCGCCGACAGCGCGTCGGAAAAGCCCTTTCGCAAGAGGCGAAGTACATAATGCGGAAACGCATGCGGATCCGGCCGATTCCCCGGCAAGAGTGACATTTCCGGGATCTCCGCCAAAATAACGGATATTATCCCGTACCCATTGCAGTGCCATAATCTGGTCCAGCAGACCGTAATTGCCGGTCGTTCCGTTCGGGGATTCCCGTGCAAGCTCCGGATCGCCCAGGAAACCGAATATTCCCAGACGATATCCCATATTGACGACGATCACCCCTTCTTTTGCCAGTCCTTCCCCGCTGTAATCACGGTACCAGGGCTGTCCGGACTGCAGGGATCCGCCGTGGATATAGACCAGGACCGGAAGATTCTCCTGTGTTCCTGCCGGCTTCCAGATATTCAGGTATAAGGAATCTTCGCTGACCGGTTCCCGGTAATTATCCGACAGGGAGATTTTATAGTCGTGATATCCGATGATCTGTGTAAGGGAATAGTAAATGGGGATATTACGGGTCTGCATGGACATCGGCGCGAAGTGATCCGCCGCAAGAACCCCTTCCCAGGGTTCTGCCGGCTGAGGCTCCTTCCATCGAAGTTCACCTGTGGGAGGCTTTGCGTAAGGAATTCCGGCGTAGATTTCCACTGTGGCGTCCTCATTCAGAACTCCGGTCAGACTGCCCTGAGGCAGGTCTATAATATCCGTTACGCCGGCGCTTTTTCCTGCTGCGGCAGGCACCGGACGGACCGGCGGCCAGGAAACCAGAAGAATCAGGATAAAAAGTCCGAAAAACACGAGCCATCCTGTAAAACGAATAAGGCGTCTTTTGCCGGAAAGCACCTTTCTGCGGCACAGAACAAATGCGCAGAGAAGGATGACCGTCAGTAACCACCCTGCGACCGTGTGTTTTCCAAGTTCCAGTATTGCGAAAAACAACAGCGCCGCAATCACAAGCAGTACTGTTCCGGCGATTTTTCCCTGTCTTTTTCTTTCGATGGTCGTATTCATGGTCTGTCTGTTACAGGGAGACTCCTTTCATGATGGTGATGGTGGAAGCCGGCACATAGGCTTTCAGCTCCTCTTCGTTCTTCTCAGCCGCGAGCTGCCGGATGATTGCAGCGGAAATCGGTTTTCCCTGATACCGGGCCCTGGGGATTTCAACAACCGAAATTCCGTGTTCCGGAAGGATTGCCGCGGCGGCTTTGTTGAAGCGTTCCATCTGGGGGTTGTGCTGCTCATCTCCGAAAAAGCGGACGTTGATACCGAGGGCAGGCGCGATCATGGTGGCAAAAATGGTGCAGTCGTTCTCTGAGCTCTGATCCATCATATCGTTGTTTTCCGTTTTTACAAAATATTCCGGGAAAACCGCCCTTGTTGCCTGGAAAGGACCTCCGCCTTCCACAATCACGTCAGGACAGTCCTTCGTTGCTTCACGCGCCATGGCAAAACGTTCCGCAAAGCTGAAGATCCCCAGTTCATCCTCGATCAGCAGGACAATGAGACGGTCGGTGCGTTCCCTCGCGTAATCAATCAGGTAACGGTGACCGTTGGTAAAGGGATTCGCGTGCATGCCGATGTGGCCGATGCGGGGCCCCGGGGCCGGAGGAAGGTTCCAGAAATAGCGGTCCAGAAACAGATAGTGTACGGCTTTGGACGAAATGGCAAGGTGGCCGCGGATTGAATCCGGCGCGCATCCTTCCTCCTCCGTACCCTTTTCTGTCGTCAGCATACCGTCGGTCAGTTTCCGGTAGATCGCTTCCGCGTACAGACGGTTCACTTTATGGTTGCAGTGGGCACGGTCATCCAGAAGCCATTTCGAAGGAACCCGGTTCTCTTCCAGCACTTCGGCCAGGTTCACGCCTTCCAGGCCGTCGAAGGTTTTGGCATTATAGAAAATAACGGCCACGTCCCCTTTTTTCATGGGTGTCGAGGTGATCCGTATTAATTCGGAATACTGGCTTTCCCAGCATCCGCAGTTCACGACTTTCGCCGGATAACCTCCCGCATTCAGCATTTCCTGAAGCTGGCTTTCAATGGTATGCCGGTCTTCCACAAACGCGCCTACGGTGATGCAGGGCCCGAAGAAATAAATGCTGGAACGGGCGCTTTCCGGCACACCTGTGGTCCGCCTTACGCCTCCGCTGATGTGGAAATATTCTTCATCGCAGTCCTGCAGAAAGGTAAAGGAGTTCTGCTTTTCAATTGTAAAGGAATGATTTCCTACCAACCGGGCATACTCTTCCGTATAAAGCTCTTCATAGAAATCCCGGCCTTCTTCCGGACATACCCGTGCGGAAGCGCCGCGGATCGTTGAACTTCTCCGGGCAAAAGCCGCGTCGATTCCGCGCTGATAATCATTGTCCGGAATCCTTACGTAAAGCATGAGTATGCGGACTCCCCGGTTCTCCAGTTCTTTCAGAAGGATATCCGCAGGCGGTTCGCTGACCGCCCGGACCAGTTCGCAGTATGTCATGGTAAAGTCGCTGGAGTAGTTCATTCCACGGATCAGCATAATCGCCTTTGCGCCGCGCCGCTGTTCTTCGTCTACAAAAACGATTTTGTCATGGTCTGCATAGGATACGGGAATCTGATCCCATCGGATCCGGTCGCAGCGCCAGCCTTTTTCCGTCAGCTTTGCGTAAAACCGTTCAAACTGCTCCCATTCGGCTTCAGTGCCGTTGACCGGTTCAACCAGGGCCAGTACCGGGAAGGACCGAAGAAAATACCCGGTAAAGCGGCTGTGCTCCCATCCGTCCCAGTATTTCAGGAAAAGAAGGTCATCAAACCGGCTGAAAGCACCGATGACAGCATGATTTTCATCCAGGACAGGAATGTCATGGATGGAGGGATGGTTCCGGAACAATTCTCTTGCGCGGATATACTCTTCCCGTGTGACAGAAGTGAAATTCCGATTGATCCGTACGGATTGTCCGCCGACACGTTCGGCGCGCATCAGATCCCCTAAAGTGACCATTCCGTAAAGAAGACCCTGATATTCAATATAGACAATATCCGAAAAGCGTTGTTCCAGGCACTGTCCTATCGCATCAAAAGATATTTCCTCCTGTTCTTCCGTTAACTTCAGGACAGGAAGCTGACATTTTTCTATAAATACCATGAAATATTCCTCGACTTTTGCAAATTGGGTAATCCCAGACTAACTTTAATTTATCACACAGGCGCACCGGCTTCAAGCTGCCGAGTTTTTTTCATGTTAATCCGGTACTTTCCCGACTGTTACCAGCTGAGAATATGCCTCTTCATGGTTTCTACATCAAGAACTCCGTCCGCAAACCCTTTGCGGATCAGTTCTTCCGGCACATATTCATCATATTTTTCAAAAACCGGAACTTCTTTCGGATAGACCAGATCCATTCCGGTGAATTCTTTTTCGGCCTCCTCCCTTACGATGTCATAAAATTCCGTTTCACTGACCTGCATGGTGAACTGCATGTAGTAAGGCCGGGAAGACTGCAGTCCTTTCAGCCCGAGCCTGCCGGCGCAGCGCAGTTTTAAAAACCGTTCCATCGCAAGGAACGCGTAAGTTCCGACCCAGGGAAACAGTGCCCACATCTTTCCTCCGAGATGTATCAGCGGGCGGTTAATCATGCGGGATTTGCGGAAGGTTTCCCGGGCGTCCGCCAGCCGGCTGACGGCATGGCGCATCAGATAAGGATACGTCTTTTCTTCGGACAATACCCGGAACATCCGTTCCAGAATATGGGTATGGATATCCCCGGCCACGTCCCCGAAGTAGGCCGGGATATTTCCCTTCACCAGCGTGCAGAATACTTCCCGGCGTTTATGATCCACTTCATCGACAGCCCAGACACGGCCTGCTATGGCGATTTTATCCCCGACGGGCGGCGGTTTTACGATGGTGCCGAGCTGTTCGGATCCGGACCGTACGGTATACTCGATGTTTTCCCGGAATACGGCATAGAATTTATAATTATTCACTATCCGTTCTCCGGCCAGTCCGAGGATCAGGCCGCCGTTTTCCGTACGGCTTATATGATCGATTTCGAGCAAGTGCAGAAGAAGCAGGCGGTAATCCTCCTGCGTGATACGGTGAAAGCAGCTCAGCGTCAGTACGCGGGATGCCAGTTCCCCCGGGGTCATTTCGCCGTGGGAAGCAAGGGTGCTCATTGTCTGATGGTACAGCAGGCTGTAGGGCAGCCGGTCCATACGGGGAGGCTCGACAAAACGCTCTTCGATATACAGCTGGACCAGAGCGATTCCCTGAATCAGATACCAGGGGATACTGTCGGGAAGCATAGCGCGTGCTTCCGGATGATCCTCCCGCATGACGAACCACATTTCGGAAGGGTCTCCCCTGCGGCCGGTACGACCCATACGCTGGAGGAACCCGGAGACTGTAAATGGCGCGTCGATATGAAACGCGCGCTCCAGACGGCCGATATCGATGCCCAGTTCCAGCGTGGCGGTGGCGCAGACACTCATCAGCGAATCATCATCTTTCATTTCTTCTTCGGCGCTTTCCCGGTAAGATGCCGAAAGGTTGCCGTGATGGATGAGAAAACGGTCCGGCTCATGATTCACTTCACAGTATTGGCGGAGCTGCTGACAGACGGATTCGCATTCTTCCCGGGAATTGGTGAACACAAGACATTTTTTTCCTCTTGTATGTTCGAAAATATATCCGATTCCCGGATCAGCGGATTCAGGAGCATGATCTGTAGGAACTTCCGCCGGAGCATATTCCTCCGGAATGGATTTTCCTTCATCCGCCTGAGGCGGAGTATTGAAGAAATGCTCCATAGAAAGACGCCAGACCTCTTTTCCGCCATCAAATTTCGGAATAATGGTTTTTCTGCCGCTGCCCGAAGAAAGAAACTCACCGGCCAGTTCCGGGCGTCCGATCGTGGCGGAAAGGCCGATGCGCCGCGGATTGCAGCCGGCCAGCCTGCAGAGCCGTTCAATCAGGCAGAAGGTCTGGAGACCCCGGTCCGCGCGGAGAAGCGAGTGAATTTCATCGATAACGATAAAGCGCAGATCTCCGAATAAAGCGGGGATTTCCATGTGACGGTTAATCATCAGGGATTCCAGGGATTCCGGTGTAATCTGTAAAATCCCGGACGGTTTCCGCAGCAGTTTGCGTTTCCGTGACTGTGAGGCGTCGCCGTGCCAGCGTGTAACAGGGATGCCCTCTTCTTCGCACAGCTCGTTCAACCGG
>CADBNG010000425.1 GCA_902795985.1 uncultured Lachnospiraceae bacterium | reverse complement strand
TGAAGCGCTTCAGCTTCCGCAGAAGTGCACGATGTGCGCAGAGCTTCTTGATGATCCGGAGTATCCGGGATTCGAGCCCCGCTGCGTGGAAGCCTGCCCGAACCAGGCACTGGTCTTCGGCGATCTTGCGGATCCGGAGAGCACCATCTCCAAGCTGATCGCCGCCAACAAGGTCACTCCTCTGAAGGGTCTTGAGAAGGCCGGCGGAAACGTTGTCCATCTCAATGTTCCCCAGAAGTTCCTGGCCGGAACCGTCGCGTATCCGAAAGAGCTGGAAGAAGTCTGCATCGGCGCCAAGGTCAAACTGACCAACGAAGAGACCGGCGAATCCTGCGAGACCGAGACCAACTGGGCCGGCGATTATGAATTCGAAGATCTGCCCGAAGGCAAGAGCTGGACTGTTGAGATCTCCTTCCCGGGATTCAAGACAGCGGTTTACAAGGGCGAGAAGACGGATCATGACCACTATGTGGGAATCACTTATTTAGAGAAGGAATAATCTTCGGAATTCCAACAGCAATCAGGAGGGCTGCCGCAGCAATGCGGCAGCCTTTTGTCATATTTGAGCCGAAGGGGACAGTCCCCTTCGCCCCCTCCTCCGTCCCTTTTGCTCCTGGCACCGAAGGGGACAGTCCCTTTCGCCTCCTCCTCTGTCCCTTTTGACCCCGGTACCGAAGGGGACAGTCCCCTTCGCCCCTCCTCCGTCCCTTTTGGCCCCGGTACCGAAGGGGACAGTCCCCTTCGCTCCCTCCTCCGTCCCCTTTTGCCCCGGTAGTGCCTGTTATATTACGCTGGAAGCCCGGTATTGATTGTTCGATTCTTTCGGCAATGATATAATATGTCTGACAGAAGGTTTACCTGGGGATTTTCATCAGGAAAATGACGGTAATCGTATGAACACAAAAGGAGAACAGAGAATGAAACGGTCTTTTGCAATTATCTGCGCGATTATTCTGGCGCTTTCCACATTCACGGTGCCTGCTTCTGCGGATGACGTTTCGTTTCCCGTTTCCGGGGAATGCGGCGAAAACCTGACCTGGACGCTCGATGAAACCGGCGTTCTGACGGTCAGCGGGTCCGGACCGATGACGGATTATACGGAATATGACGAACCGTGGTACGGATATCGGGAGGATATCAGCGGAGCCGTAATCGGAGACGGCGTAACGGCGATAGGGGATTATGCCTTTTCAGGGTGCTATTACCTGGGAGAGGCGGATCTTGCCGAAACTGTGGAACAGATCGGAGAAGGCGCTTTTAAGGGCTGCGGCTTTGACGGCAGTTATGAAGTGCCGTCGTCCGTAAAAGTGATTGAAGACGACGCTTTTGCGTCCTGCGGAAACTTAAGCGAACTGATCCTTTCCCCGGGGCTGGAACAGGTCGGAGGGATCGGACACTGGGGCATTGTTTATTTTAATGGTACTGCTGACGAGTGGGATGAGATCGAGGGTTCTGCCGGAGCCGGGAGGATCGTCCTGGATGCGAATGACGAGATTATCGGAGGTACGGCTGTCCTGTATCAGGACAGCGAACCGCTTGCTGCCGGAACCGGGGAAGTCTATTTTATGGTTCCGGAAACCGCATCCTATGAACTGACGATTCAGGCGGAAGAAGAATGCGTGGTTCTGGTTGATATTTCGGAATACGGAGAGAAAGGAAGCGGATCGTGGTACAGCGCCGCAGACGGGGAGGTCAATATCGAGGAAGACGGAGGAGAGGCAACCTACAGTTTTACGGCCTATTCCGGATATGTTTACCGCCTGTATCTTAATGAAGAAGATGCAGGTGACGGTTCTTTCCTGGTTTCCATAACAAAAGGCAACGGCATGGGGACCACGGAAGACGGATACGCTTATGAAAAAGGAACCAATGAAGACGGCGAGGATTATATGACCATCACCGGTTATTCCGGAGAGAGTACGGAGCTGTTTATCCCTTCTGAAATCAACGAAATTCCGGTGCGTGTCATCGGCGACAGCGCTTTCTGGGGAAATGAAGATATTACCAAGGTGGTGATACCGGGAGGAGTCACAGAGCTGGGGTATATGGCATTTTACGGATGCTCATCCCTGACGTTAGTCGAGGTGCCTGATACACTTAAAACACTGGCGACAAATCCCTTTGAGGGCTGCCGGAATTTTGAGATCTGTTTCCCGGCTGGATCAGATTGGCTTCGGGTCGAGAACGAATGTCTGGTGTGGAACAGTGAATACGGCGGCGTGCAGATGGTGAGCTATCTTGGATATGACAGCGTGGAAGACCTGGTCGTTCCGGATGGGGTTGCGGTGCTCAATTACTGCTGCCTCGACGGACTTCAGATCGGGAAGCTGGTCCTTCCGGCCAGTGTGACGGACATTCGCGGGGAGCAGAATAATGCATCCGTTCATGAAATCAGTTTTGAAGGCAGCAACTGCAATCTCACAGAACAGATCCTTGCGTATGATCCGGATGATGGGCGCCTTATTACAATAGTCTATGCCTATCCGGGCGGAATGGTTGAGCAATGGTGCGCGAGTAAAGACATGCTTTTCGTACCTCTGGAGGCGCCGACATCCGGTTTCTGCGGCATGGATTTGTCATGGGAACTGACGGAAACAGAAGAAGGATCCGGCCGTTACCTTCTCTCGATCACCGGGAGCGGCGAGATGAACGATTACAATCTGATTTACAGTGAAGTGGGCACAGCCTGCTCGGCTCCCTGGGCTTTCGGAAGTACATCAATCGATGAAGTATCCCTTCCGGAAGGTCTGGAAAAGATCGGCAGTTCTGCCTTCTACGGTCTTTCGGCAGTAACGGAGATTATCATTCCCGGAAATGTGAGAGAGATCGGCCAAAACGCCTTCGCCGGCTGTTCGTCCCTTACCGCCATATCCATTCCGGATGACGTGACGCAGCTTCCGGATTTTGTGTTCAATAACTGTGTAAGCCTGGCGGAACTGGATTTGCCGGATGAGCTCGCTTCGATCGGGAACGGCGCCCTGGAAGGCTGTACAAGCCTTCGTTCGTTCGTGATCCCTGATTCGGTAACCGCAGTCGGATACTCGGCATTCAGCGACTGCACCGGCCTTGAGAGCGTGACGCTTTCCAATCAGCTTTCGTCGGTTTCCACATGGATGTTTGACGGCTGCAGCAGTCTGCGGGAGATCGAGTTTCCGGCTTCCGTAAAAGGAATCTACAAGCGCGCTTTCGGGGATTGCACAAGCCTGAAAACGATTCGGATCCCGGAAACGGTCGAAACGCTTGCCGTTATGGCATTCCAGGGCTGCACCGGCCTGACGGATGTCGTGATCGAAGAGGGCATAAGCAGTATACCGCAAATGGTTTTTGACGGCTGTACCAGCCTGGAAACGATTCAGATCCCGAAGAGTGTGACGAGTATTGAGCGGACCTGCGGATTAAGGGAAATCACCGGACTGACGATCCGGGGATACAGAGGATCTGCAGCGCAGACCTTTGCCGCAGATAACGGAATCGCTTTTGAGGTTTTGGATCCTCTTGTCCTGGATGATACCTATACGGTAACCGTTGCGGACCAGACTTATAACGGAAAAGAGAAAAAGCCGGTCCCGGTGGTAAAACACGATGGGACGGAACTGATCAAGGGTACGGATTTTACGGTCAGCTACAGCAATAACAAAAATGCCGGAACGGCGAAAGTGATCATCACCGGCATTGGAGACTATTCCGGAACTCTCACAAAGACCTTTACGATCAAACAGGCTTCGATGAGCCTCACCGCCAAGGCGTCCGCTTCCAAAGTGGCGGTCGGCAAAACCGTCACGGTCAGCACCGGCGGCGTGAAGGAGTCCGCCGCGCTGACCTATAAATCCTCGAATACGGGAATTGCCACGGTCGGAAGCACCGGAAAGATCACGGGCAAGAAAGCGGGGCAGGTGACCATTACGGTAACGGCAGCCGCGACGAAGAATTATAAAAAAGCCTCCGTAAAACTTACGGTTACAGTGGTTCCGGCAGCAACGACCTCCGTGTCGGCGGAGAACCAGGCGGACGGCGTTAAAGTCTCCTGGAGTAAAGTGGCAGGAGCCTCCGGATACTATATTTACCGGGACGGTACAAAGGTCAGAACCATCGGCAGCGGAAGCACGGTCTCCTGGAAGGATACCGGCGCGAAGTCCAATGGAAAGAAGTATACCTATAAGGTAACGGCGTTTGTTACGATCGATAATACAAAATACGGCAGCACGCTTTCCAAATCAACAACCGCTTATTTCGTATCCCGTCCGGCTGTTTCTTATCTGAAGAGTACGGCAAAGCAGAAGGCGACGGTGAAATGGGGAAGCATTTCCAAGGCCGCCGGTTATAAGATCCGGTACAGCCTGAAAAAAGATTTCAGTTCAGGAGTTACCACGGTTTCGTCATCGACAGCGTCGAAGACGCTGACTGGCCTGAAATCGGGCAAGACGTATTATGTACAGGTTAAGGCGTACCGTACTGTAAACGGCAAAAACTATTCTTCCGCCTGGAGCGCGGTAAAAAGCGTTAAGGTGAAATAACCGGCGAAAAAAGAATCTTCCGCATCGGAAATGCGGATCCGGAAGGGGGACAGCGTCTCTTTTGAACGAAAAGGAGAAGCTGTCCCCTTTTCCCGCTTTGGAGAAAGTGGTACACTGGAACAGTCTGCAGGACAAACAGAGAAACACCCGTCCTGCGAAGGAAGGAGAAACCCGTAATGGAAGAACGGAAACCGAACGGAAAAGCTCTGCTTCCAATCGTTGTCTTCTTGGTTATCTACTTGGGGAGCGGAATCTATTTTGAGTACATCAATCCGATCGAAGGCCAGATGGGCTTTTATGTCATTTCGGTCGTCATCGCCTTCGGGCTGGCGCTGATCGTGGCGTTTGCCCAGAACCGGAACCTGAAATTCAATGAAAAGATCCACATCTGCGCCCAGGGGATCGGTGATGACAACATTACCATAATGCTGTTCATCTTCCTGATGGCAGGCGCCTTTTCCGGCCTGGCGAAGGAAGCGGGCGGAGCGGCCAGCACGGCGAACCTGATGCTGGATATCATCCCGAGCAATCTGGCGATTCCCGGAATCTTTGTAATAGCCTGCCTGATCTCCATGTCGATGGGGACCAGTGTCGGGACGATATCCGTGATCGTTCCGATCGCGGCGGAGATCGTGAAAACCACAGGCATGTCCATGCCGCTGGTGATCGCATCGGTCGTCGGCGGAGCAATGTTCGGGGACAATCTTTCCGTTATTTCCGATACCACCATTGCCGCGACAAGGACGCAGGGCGTGGAAATGAAGGATAAGTTCAAAGTCAACTTCTTCCTGGCGCTGCCCGCTGC
>CADBNG010000424.1 GCA_902795985.1 uncultured Lachnospiraceae bacterium | reverse complement strand
TGTTTATGAGATAATAAAAAAAGTATAAACAAATGGACGTATTTTGGCCCGAATCGGAAAAAAAGTTTATATTTTTTTTATAAATGCTTGACCTTGGAGCTGCTTTAGACTTTAATATAACCGTATTAAATTTGAAAACAGCCGCCAGGCCTGTTTTTGATGTATCGATACACAACAATATTTACAATTTTCAATGTTAGGAGGGAGTAGTCTATGACTCAAGCAAAAAAAGGCGTGGACACCAGTTATCTGATCAAATCAGCGATCGGTGTCCTTATTATGATCGTATTCCGCTTCATACCGCCTATTGAACCCATAACCCCGGCCGGTATGTCGATTATCGGTCAGTTTATCGGCATGATCTTCTTATGGGTCTTCGTCGATATGATGTGGCCGACATTCCTCGGAATGGTCATGTTCGGACTGGATGCACTTGTCATTTATCCGAATTCCTGGCAGCTGTCCGGTGTTTACGAAGCCGGTCAGCAGTCCTTCGGTAACTGGATTACCGTATTCGTTCTTGCAACGATTATTCTCTGTTACTGTCTGGAAGAGGTCGGTACCCTTCGCCGTATCTGTATGAAGTTTATTACCAGTAAAATTGCCCGTAAAGGCTCCTGGCAGTTTACTTTCATGCTGATCCTCGCGGGACTTTTTATCGCGCTGTTCCTGGATGTAACAGTAGCACAGCTCTTCATGTTCGGTATCGCTCATGAAATGTTCAAGATCCTCGGCTTCAAAAAAGGCGACAGATGGCCGAAATATGTCATGATCATGATCACATTCAGCGCCGTTATCGGTTTCTGCATGACGCCGATCTGCCACACCCTGCCGATCCTGTGGATGAGCATTTATTCCGCGATCGTCGGCACGCCCGCTTCGATCGCATCTTACTGCGCAGCCGGTATTCCGGTCGGCCTGGTAATCTGGATCATCATGATGATCTGGATGAATAAAGTCATCAAGGTTCACAAGGATGTTCCGCAGCTTGATAATATCGACTGGGCCGAAATCGAAAAGATGAAACCCGGAAAGATTGAAGCGAGAGAAAAATATGTTATCGTAATCTGCATTCTCCTGCTGATTTCCTGGATTCTGCCGAGCGTCATTTCTCTGTTTGATCCGACCAACCCGATCTACCTGTTCTGCGCAAGACTTTCCGATTCTTCGTTCCTGTTCATCGCGGTCGTTCTTCTTGCAGTCGTCAAGATCGATGGCAAACCGGTTCTGAACCTGATGGATGCTTTCCGTGAGATGAACTGGATCCCGGTTGTTCTGCTTGCAGGTATCATGATGGTTGCCACCGCCATGGGTGAAGAGCCCACCGGTATCCCGGCAGCGATCTCCATGTACATTGTACCGCTTGCCAAGGGAATGAGCCCGTATGCAATGGTTGCTCTGGTAAGTGCCCTTTCCGTATTGCTTACCAATATTGCAAACAACGTTCCGGTCGGAATTATCTTCGTCAGCGCCGGCGTTCCGATGTGCCTGGAGCTGGGCATCAACCCGTTCCCGCTCGCGCTTGGCGTCTGCGTAGGCGCAAACCTTGCCTACACAATTCCGCCTGCATACGTTCCGGTCGGCACCTGTTATGCCGATCCATGGTGTGAAGGAAAAACCGTATTTAAAAACGGCCTCTTCATGGCCATCGCCAGTATGGTAGTCTGCGCGGTCCTGATCTACCCGATCGCAAACATCGTATCCTAAACAACAACTGCAAAACAATAAAAGGAAAGGCCTGCCGTGTTTACACGAGCAGGCCTTTCCTTTTATTGTTTTACAGGGTTGTCAAACCCGATCCCGGGAGGCATAGCCTCCCGGGATGCCAAAATCTTCTCCTTGACTCTTGACCCGCTAAAGGGTTTACACTTTCCATGAAAACAACAGACAATGCGGCATTTCCGTCTGTAAAAAAACAAAAAGTGTATCAGGAGGGGTACAACAATGGAATTAAAGAATCTTTTCAGTCCCATGAAGATCGGCAGCTGCGAAATCCCGAACCGCACCGTCGTTCCGGCCATGGTCGCGAACATGTGTCCGGACAACGGCCTCGCTACGGAGCAGTACATCCGTTATCACGAGGAGAAGGCTAAAGGAGGATTTGGCCTGATCATTACGGAAGATTACCGGATCAATGAGCATGCGGGCGGATATCCCCACATTGCCGGTCTCTGGAACGAGGAGCAGGTGGAGAGCCACAAAAAGTTTACAGACCGCATCCATCAGTATGAGTCCAAAGTGTTCTGCCAGATTTATCACGCCGGCCGTCAGGCCAACCATTTCGTAAACGGCGACGTTCAGCCCATGTCCTGTTCGCCGATTCCGGATCCCTGGAACAAGGAGATTCCCAGAGAACTGACCGTCGAAGAGATTCATCAGCTGGTAAAAGATTTCGGAAATACCGCAGCCAATGTGAAAAAAGCCGGCTTTGACGGTGTGGAAATTCACTGCGCCCACGGCTATCTGATTCACGAATTCCTTTCCCCAAACTGCAACCACCGGCTGGATGAGTACGGCGGCAGCTATCTCAACCGGATCCGTTTCATGCATGAGGTCTATGATGCCGTCCGTGAAGCCGTCGGACCGGACTTCCCGGTTGTCCTGCGTATTTCCGCGGAGGAGAACTCCGAAGGCGGACGTCGTTTCCACGAAACCCGCCAGATTCTGAAGGACGTGGAGTCCTGGGGTGCAGACGCCATCCATCTTTCCAACGGTATGTACGGCGTTATTTCCTCTCTGGGTATTGTAGCTTCCCATCACCAGCATCACGGATGGAACATGGATTTCGCGGCAGAAGCAAAGAAATTCATTAGAATTCCGATTATTACGGTCGGCCGTATTTCCGAGCCGTGCATGGCAGAGGATATTATTGCGGAAGGCAAGGCGGACTTCGTTTCCCTTGGCCGTGAGTCCCTGACGGATCCCCACTGGCCGGAGAAGGCAAAAGCCGGACGCTGGAACGATATCCGTCACTGTGTCGGGTGCCTTCAGGGCTGCACAGCTTCCACCTACCAGGGCGTACCGCTTTACTGCATGGTCAATCCGGAACTGGGCCACGAATGGGAATATGACTATTCCAAAGCTCCGGTATCCAAGAAAGTGATCGTCGCCGGCGCCGGCATTGCCGGTATGGAAGCGGCCCGCGCAGCGGCCATCAAAGGCCATCAGGTCGATCTGTATGAAGCGAAGAATACCGTAGGCGGCCAGTTCATTTCCGCCACCTATCCGCCGTACAAAGCGGATTATGGCGATTATACGGCATGGCTGTATCGTGAAATCCAGAAATACGATAACATCACTCTTCATCTGAATACCGCGCTGACTATCGATATGATTAAGGAAGCCGCCCCGGATAAGGTCATTATCGCGACCGGTGCGAAAGCCTTTATCCCCGAGCTTCCGGGGATCCACGGTGCAAACGTCGTACTGGCGGAAGACGTTCTTGTCGGTAAGGCCGATACCGGAATGAACGTGGTTGTCGCCGGCGCAGGAACCATTGGCGTGGAAACCGCCGCGTTCCTCGGAACCCAGTGCAAGAGCAAAGTAACCATGCTCAGCAAATATGACACGATCGCCAAGGATTACGATACCGGTATCCGCGACGATATGAAGCATCTCCTGGACAACCTGTTTGTGGAAATCATCCGCGGAGCGAAGATTGCCGGCGCCAATGAAGATGGCTGTCTGATGGAAAAGGACGGAAAGATTTCGCTGGTTCCCTGCGACACCGTCGTGCTTGCCATCGGCACCCGCGCCTACAATCCGCTGGAAGAGAAGGTAAGAGAACTGGGAATCGACTGCGTGGCAGTCGGCGATGCCGTTAAAGCCCGTCAGGCGATCCAGGCCATCAGCGAAGGCTTCCGGGCCGGACTGAACGCGTAACGGAAAAACTTGACGAAGTCCCCGTAATAAGGGTAATAATTTAGTAGAAGAAAAACGAAAAACCGCGGCAGAAAATCAGGAGGAATAATGAGCATGGAATTCAAGTATCTTTTTACCCCGATGAAGATCGGCAAATGTGAAATCCCGAACCGTACGGTAGTTCCGGCCATGGTCGCGAACATGTGTCCGGACAACGGCCTGGCATCCGAACAGTACATTCGTTATCATGAAGAAAAGGCCAAAGGCGGCTGGGGACTGATCATTACAGAAGATTACCGCATTAATCCTCATTCGGGCGGCTATCCCCATATTGCCGGCCTTTGGAATGACGAGCAGGTGGAGAGCCACAGGAAGTTTACGGACCGGATCCATCAGTATGAAAGCAAGGTGTTCTGCCAGATTTATCATGCCGGACGCCAGGCGACCCATTTTGTCAACGGCGGCGTACAGCCGGTTTCCTGTTCCCCGATTCCGGATCCCTGGAACAAGGAGATCCCCCATGAACTGACAGTGGATGAGATTCATCAGATCGTGGCCGATTTCGGACACACCGCAGCCAATGTAGTGAAAGCCGGCTTTGACGGCGTGGAAATCCACTGCGCCCACGGCTATCTGCTACATGAATTCCTTTCCCCGAACTGCAACCATCGTCTGGACGAGTATGGCGGCAGCTATCTGAACCGGCAGCGTTTCCTGCATGAAGTATATGACGCCGTCCGCGCGGCCGTCGGCCCGGACTTCCCGGTAATGGTCCGGATTTCCGCGGAAGAGAATACGGAAGGCGGACGCAAATTCCATGAAACCCGTCAGATCTTAAAAGATATGGAGTCCTGGGGCGTGGATGCCATCCACCTTTCCACCGGCATGTACGGCGTTATTTCTTCCCTCGGAACCGTGGCATCCCATCACCAGCACCACGGATGGACCATGGATTTCGCCGCGGAAGCCAAGAAGTTCATCAAGATCCCGATCATTACCGTAGGACGTGTTTCCGAGCCGTGCATGGCAGAGGATATCCTGGCAGAAGGCAAAGCGGACTTTGTATCCATGGGACGTGAATCCCTGACCGATCCTCATTGGCCGGAAAAGGCGAAGGCCGGGAAGCTGAACGATATCCGTCACTGCGTGGGCTGTCTGCAGGGCTGCACCGCCTCCACTTACCAGGGCGTTCCGCTTTACTGCATGATCAATCCGGAACTGGGCCACGAATGGGAATATGACTATTCACCGGCTGCCGAGCCCAAAAAAGTGATCGTCGCCGGCGGCGGTATTGCCGGTCTTGAAGCGGCCAGAGCAGCGGCCATCAAGGGCCACAAAGTGGATCTGTATGAAGCAAAGGATACCGTTGGCGGCCAGTTCATTTCCGCCACCTATCCGCCCTACAAAGCCGATTACGGCGATTACACCGCATGGGTCTACCGCCAGGTTCAGAAGTTTGACAACATCACGATCCATCTGAACACCGAGCTGACCATTGATATCATCAAAGAAGCGAAGCCGGATAAGGTTATCATCGCGACCGGCGCAAAGGCCTTTATTCCGGAGCTTCCGGGCATTCACGGCGAGAACGTGGTCCTGGCGGAAGATGTCCTGACCGGAAAAGTCGATACCGGCATGAACGTGGTTGTAGCCGGCGCCGGCACCATCGGTGTGGAAACCGCAGCGTTCCTCGGCACCCAGTGCAAGAGCCAGGTGACCATGCTCAGCAAATACGACCTGATCGCGAAGGACTACGATACCGGTATCCGCGACGACATGAAACATCTTCTGGACCGGCTTTTCGTCAAGACCATTCACCGGGCAAAGATTGCCGGCGCCAACGAACAGGGCTGCCTGGTCGAGAAGGGAGACGGAATTTATCTGCTTCCCTGCGATACCGTGGTACTGGCCATCGGAACCCGCGCCTACAATCCACTGGAAGAGCAGATTAAGGAACTGGGAATCGACTGCGTGGTCGTCGGCGACGCCGTCAAGGCCCGTCAGGCAATCCAGGCCATCAGCGAAGGCTTCAAAGCCGGACTGAACGCATAAGTCTTTTTCGGAAATCATTCTGTGAAACCGGAGAGTGCGAAGGAATTGTCCTCCGCACTCTTTCTGGCGACAGAGAACCGTCCCCGTGTCGCCATTTTAATCCGCCATTGATTTAGAACCGAAATAAAGGTATACTGAAAAAGGCCGGGAAATGAACCGGTTTATTTGTGTACGTCGGAGGAACCATGGGAAGATTTTATATCGTAATCGGGAAGAGCGCTTCCGGAAAAGACCGGATTTACAAAGAGCTTCAGAAGGACAGCCTGCTTTCCCTGAAACCGATGATTCTTTACACAACCCGGCCCATGCGGGAAGGCGAAAGCAGCGGAAAAGAATACTATTTTACCGACGAGACAAAGATGCGGGAGCTGGATCATTCCGGCCGGATTATCGAAAGCCGCGTCTATGATACCGTCTTCGGAAAATGGTATTATTTTACGGCGGATGAAGGACAGTTTGACGACCGTTCGGATTTCCTCGGAATCGGAACGCTGGAGTCCTATGTGCGTATCCGCGATTACTTTGGCCGGGACCGTGTTGTACCGCTGTATATCGAATGCGAAAACAAAACGAGACTGTTAAGGGCGGTCGAGCGGGAAAGCACCCAGAAAGCACCGGAGTATAAGGAAGTCTGCCGGCGGTATCTGGCGGATGAGGAGGACTTTTCCGAAGAGAAACTGGCCCAGGCAGGAATTACGGAACGTTTTGACAACAGCAGCGAGCTTGAAAACTGTGTGGAAGCAATACGGAATTATATCCGTACACATATTGCAAAGAACTGACCGGAAGCAGCAGAGAAAACGTTCTGCCGTACAGATGCCCGGCGACTGCGGGCGCAGAGGATAAGAATATGACGATCGAAAAAGGCTATACTGGAATCATCGGCCTCGCCGATATCAAAAGAAAACTGAAAGCCGCCGCGGAAAAAGACCGGGCCGCGCACGCGGTGCTTTTCAGCGGCGAAGCCGGAACCGGGAAAAAATACATCGCCCGGCTTTTTGCCATGGCGCTTCAGTGCGAACAGGGCACCGGGGAACCCTGCATGGAATGCCCGTCCTGCAAAATGGCGATATCCGGGAACCATCCGGACATTATTACCGTCACGCACGAGAAGGCCGCGTCCCTGGGCGTGGACGAAATCCGCACGCAGGTTGTGGAGGATGCGGACATTCGTCCGTATTGCGGCAAAAAGAAAATCTATCTGATTCCGGATGCCTCCAAAATGACGACGCAGGCACAGAACGCGCTGCTGAAAACACTGGAAGAACCGCCGGCATACTGCCACATCCTCCTGATCGCCGATAACGCGGACGCCCTTCTGCCCACCGTACAGTCCCGATGTGTGGAGATGGCGGTCCATCCGGTTACGGACGAGGAGCTCCGGACCTATCTGATCAACGAAATGCTTGTGCCGGAGCACGAAGCGCGGCTGATTACCGCTTTTGCGCAGGGCAATATCGGCAAGGCCCGCCGGATGGCCGGTACCGGGGATTTCCGGGAGAAGCTCAGCGAAAGCATCCGGTTTTTAAAACATTCGAAGGACATGGACACCGTCTCGCGTCTGGAATTTGACAAAAAGATCGCGGCGGACAAGCAGGGGATCTATGATTACCTGGAACTTTTCAGTGCCTGGTTCCGCGACGTCCTGTATTTTAAAGCCTCCAACGACCCGGAGCGGATCATTTTCCGCGAAGAGGTCAATGCCATCCGGCAGCGGGCTTCGGTCAGCTCCTATGAAGGGCTGATGCATATCATTGAGGCCATCGAAAGCGCGCGGAAGCGCCTGGCCGCCAATGTGAATCCGGAGCTTGTACTGGAACTTTTATTTCTGACAATTTGGGAGAACTGAGAATGGAGACAGAAAGCATCAATGTAATCGGGGTACGGTTCAACCGTTCCTGCAAGACATATTATTTCGATCCTTCCGGCTTTGAAGTCCGCAAGGATGACGACGTAATCGTGGAAACGGCCCGGGGCGTGGAGTTCGGGCACGTCGTCATGGGCGTGTGCCCGATGCCGGAGGAGAGGATTGTCCAGCCGCTGAAGACGATCATCCGTGTGGCAACGGACGAAGACCGGGAGAGAGCGGCCTCCAACCGTGAGAAGGAGAAGAAAGCCTACCGGATCTGCCAGGAAAAAATCCGGGAAAAAGGCCTGGATATGAAGCTGATCGCCGTGGAATACACCTTTAACGGCGGAAAAATCCTGTTTTATTTCACGGCGGACGGAAGGGTGGATTTCCGGGAACTGGTCAAAGACCTTGCCGCGGTTTTCCGTACCCGTATCGAACTGAGGCAGATCGGTGTCCGGGACGAAACCCGGATGCTCGGCGGCATCGGCATGTGCGGCCGTCCGCTGTGCTGCAGCACGTACCTGACCGATTTCGCCCCGGTTTCCATCAAAATGGCCAAGGAACAGAACCTTTCCCTGAATCCCTCCAAGATTTCCGGCACCTGCGGCCGGCTGATGTGCTGCCTCCGGAACGAGCAGAACACGTATGAATATCTGAACCGCAAGCTGCCGGCAAAAGGCGATATTGTCCAGACCCCGACCGGCGCGACCGGCGAGGTTTCCGGGACGAATGTCCTGCGCCAGACCGTAAAAGTCCTGGTGGAGGACGGGGATGAGAAGGAACTCTTTGAATACCCGGTGGAAGAACTGGTCATCAGGAGCCGCAATAAGAAGAAAAAGCAGAAAAGCGCCGCGAAAGGCAAAAACGGCGAGGAGAAGAAGAAAAAGAACGATAAACAGGAGCAGAAAGGCTCCGAAGAGGAAAAAGAACCGGCGGATCAGGAGGACTGACATGACGATCCGCAAAGAGGAACGGACCCTCGACGATCTGCAGAACGGATATTGGATTTATCAGTACAGGGACGGCTTCCGCTTCGGCGCGGACGCTGTCCTTTTATCGGACTTTGCCCGGATCCGGAAAGAAGAGGAGGTCGTGGACCTCGGCACGGGTTCCGGAATCCTGCCGATCCTGCTTTGCGCGAAAGGAAAGGGCGGATGCTTTACCGGGATCGAACTGCAGGAGGATTATGTGGAGCTGGCCCGGGAAAGTGTCCGGTACAACGCCCTGGAAGAGCGGATCATGATCCTGCGGGCTGATATCCGGACGGTTTCGGCCGTTCTGCCGAAAAACCGGTTTGACGCCTGCGTCAGCAATCCTCCGTATCTTTCCGCGGAGGACGGAAAACACAGCGGGGACGGGGCGCGGGCCATGGCAAAGCACGAGACAGCCTGTACCTTTTCGGATGTGGCAGCCTCGGCTTTTGATCTGCTGAAGAGCAGCGGCCGCTTCTTTTTTGTCCACCGGCCGAACCGGCTGGCGGAGATCCTGCATACCCTGATTGAAGTCCGGCTGGAACCGAAACGGCTGCAGTTTGTCCATCCCCGCGCGGACCGCGCCCCTTCCCTGATCCTGATTGAGGCCGTAAAAGGCGCCCGGTCCGGGATGACCGTGGATCCCCCGATCATTCTTTCCCCGGTCCCGGGGGAAGAAAAAAGATGAATCCTTGCGCTTTTAAACGGTTTGATGTATTATAATAAAGATACTTTATATTATTTAAAGAAAATATAAGGTATCCGTCAGCCGGGGGGAGAAGGCGGCGAAGGGGATTATTCGTGAATAATAATATGCAGCGGTATATGAATATCGGGTTTCTGGTAGTCGATACCGTTCTCATCATTATTTCCTATATCATCTCATGGGTGCTGCGTTTCAGGACCACACTCTTCGGAGAAGGGGTCCGGGCGCTTTCCTTTGAGTACTACATGAGATTTCTTCTCATCGTTGTTCCCCTTTTTCTGCTGACCAACTGGATTTTTTCTCTTTACAGTTCCGGAAGAACCCACGGAAGAAGGACGGAAGCGGCCAATATCATCAAATCCAATGTGGCCGGAATCCTTGTTTTCATCCTGATTCTGTACTTCGCAAAGCAGCAGCATTTTGCGAGAAACATGCTGCTCATTTTCTTTATCCTGAACATCCTGCTGGACTGCATCGTGCGGAATCTGGCGAGAAATTTCATCAATACGCTGCGAAGCGGAGGGTTTAACCGGAAAACAGTCCTTCTGGTGGGCTACAGCGCCTCTTCCGAAGAATATATCGACCGGATCCTTTCCAATCCCCAGTGGGGGTATCAGATCTTCGGCATTCTGGATGATACGCTGGAGGTCGGAATGGACTACAGGGGAGTGAAGGTCCTCGGAAAACTGTCCAGCCTGATTACGCTCCTGGAAACCAACCAGGTCGATGAGATCGCGATCACCATGGGCCTGAACGAATACTACAAGCTGGAACAGATCGTTGTGCTTTGCGAAAAATCCGGGGTTCACACAATGTTCATACCGGATTATTATAATATTATCCCGACCCGTCCCTATACCGAGGATCTGCAGGGACTGCCGGTGATCAACATCCGGTACGTGCCCCTGAACAATCCGCTTTCGTCTTTCATTAAAAGGACGCTGGATATTATCGGGTCGCTGGTTTGTATTGTCATCTTTTCGCCGGTTATGCTGGTCGCGGTCATCGGGATCAAGGCCACGTCACCCGGACCGATTATTTTCCGGCAGATCCGGGTCGGTCTGCACAACCGGGAGTTCGAAATGTATAAATTCCGCTCCATGAAGGTGCAGACGGAAGAGGATGAAAAGAAAGGCTGGACAAAAAAGGGCGATAAGCGTATAACTGGATTCGGCAGTTTCATGAGAAAAACCAGTATGGACGAACTGCCGCAGCTGTTTAACGTTTTAAAAGGGGATATGAGCCTGGTAGGCCCGAGGCCGGAACGGCCCCAGTTTGTGGAAAAATTCCGTGAAACGATTCCCCGTTATATGATAAAGCATCAGGTAAGGCCGGGCATGACCGGCTGGGCGCAGGTTAACGGCTTCCGCGGAGACACTTCGATCCGGGGAAGAATTGACTGCGATCTGTATTATATTGAAAACTGGTCGGTCGGACTGGATATCAAAATCCTGTTTCTGACGGTTTTCCGGGGCTTTGTGAATAAAAACGCCTATTAAAGCCCAGAAAGCCGGCCGGGCAGAAGAAATGGGTCGGGGAGAATAAAAAAAGGAGCATTTTTATGGCATCCGGAAGAAGAAGAAGGAAAAGAAGAATACTGCTTGCGGTAGAGATCATCATCCTGGTGGTCCTTTCCGTTTCACTGGTTGCGACTGCCTGGGTTTACAACAAACTTTCACTGGTGAATTACGATTCGAATTTTGACCGCACAAAGGTGAAAACCTCTACGGAGGCAAAACAGGCCCGCCAGAGCGCGGCGGCTGTAACTCCCACCCCGGTACCCCAGAAAACGGAAACGTCTTCTGACCAGCAGACGGAAGCACAGCCGCAGGAGGTGCAGGAACAGCCCCAGCCGGAGCAACAGCAGCAGCAACAGCAGGAGGTCCAGATCCCCGAAAGCAATCTGCAGGGAATCGATATGATCGCGCTGGTCGGACTGGATACCCGTCCGGAATATGACGCGGAAGGCGGAGACAACTCCGACACCATGATCATCTGCTGCATCAATCATAATGACAAGACCGTTAAACTGGCTTCAATCTATCGTGATACCTTCCTGAACATCGGAGAGGACTACGACGGCATGCCGGACTGGTATACCAAAGCCAATACCGCTTATAACGTAGGCGGAGCGGAGCAGTTCCTGACGATGGTGAACCTGAACCTGGACCTGGATATTACGGAATATGTTACCGTTGAATTCAAAGCCCTGGCGACCGCTATCGAAATGCTGGGCGGAATCGACGTGGATCTGACCTACCAGGAAATCGTCCATCTGAACAACTACAACATCGAAACCTCCGCGGCCTGCGATATGGAATATGTGGAGATCGAGCTTCCCCCGCTGGAGGAACTGAACGGCGTAATGACCCGGACGTATCACCTGAACGGAAGCCAGGCCGTTTCCTATGCGCGGATCCGTTATACGGACGGATTTGACTTCCGCCGTGCTTCCCGTCAGAGACTGGTGCTTTCCCTGCTGAAGGAAAAGGCGAAGAACGCGGACATCCTGACCATCAACAATATGATGAACGCGGTCCTTCCGATGGTTACGACCAATATGGACAGCTCCAAAATCTTCTCCATGGCCTGGCCTGTTCTGTTCTATAGCATGACAGAAGAGGATCAGACGGGCTTCCCCTTCGTCCATCTGGAGGACGACGGAACGATTACCGGTTCAGACTGCATCCTGCCCATTACTCTGAGCTACAACGTGCAGAGGCTGCATGAATTCCTTTTCCCGGGTACGGAATACTGGCCTTCGGAAATCGTGGAGGAATACAATGCGCACATCATTGAAGCGACCGGGTACGACGAGACCTTCATCGAACCCGCCAGCGAAATCCCCGATGACGCGGCGATTCCCAAATACGATCCGGCGGCTGTCCAGGCCGAACTGGATCAGGCAGCGGAAGAGGAAGCCTATTACAACGAGCTGTATGGAGAAGGCGGATACTATTACGACGAAGAAACGGGAGAATACGTACCTTACTGATTTCCTGCATGAATAATAATTTTCGGACAGAACTGATCATACCGACCTATAAGCCGGGCACGGAGTTTGCGGAAGCGCTCCGCCGCCTGGCTTTGCAGTCGTTTCCGCCGGATCGTCTGACCGTCATTAATACGGACGAAGCATTCTGGAACCCGGAGCTGGAGAGGATCTTCCCGGGCATGACCGTCCGTCATATCCCAAAAGAAGAATTCGATCACGGGACGACCCGGTATCTGGCCGCGAAGGCTTCCGATGCCGATATTCTGATTTTCATGACGCAGGACGCCTGCCCGGCGGACCGGCGCCTTCTGGAAAACCTGACAGCACCGCTGCGCCGCGGAGAGGCTGTCGTTTCCTATGCCCGGCAGATCCCCAAAAAGGAGGCCGATCCGATAGAGCGGATCACAAGGGACAGCAATTATCCCCCGCAGTCCCGGATCAAGTCCAAAAAAGACCTGCCGGAGATGGGCATCAAAACCATTTTCTGCTCCAATGTCTGTGCCGCTTATGACCGCGCTTATTACGAACGGCTGGGCGGTTTCGACCATCCCCTGTCTTTTAATGAGGACATGCTCTTTGCTTCGAAGGTCATCGAAGCGGGCGGGAGCATTGCCTATGCGGCCGATGCGGTCGTGATCCATTCCCATAATTATACCGGACGCCAGCAGTATGTCCGGAATTATCAGATCGGGAAGACCCAGGCTGAACATCCGGAAGTGTTCGAAAAGCTTCCCTCCGAGGGAGAAGGCATCCGTCTGGTCAAAAAGACGGCTTCCGAACTGGTGCGCCGGGGGAAACCCCTCCAGGTTGTCCGGCTCGTCTGGCTTTCGGGCTGCAAATACCTGGGGTACCGGGCCGGAAAACGCTCGGTAAAAAAACCATAACAGAAAAAGGAGACTGCCATGTTTGACGCTTATGAGATTATCCGGACGGAGGAGATCCCGGACGTCCGGTCAAAAGGCACGCTGCTCCGGCATAAAAAGACCGGCGCCAGGGTCGCGATCCTTGAAAACGCGGATGAAAACAAGGTTTTTAATATCGCCTTCCGCACGCCCCCGAAGGATTCCACCGGCGTTGCCCATATTATCGAGCATTCGGTTCTGTGCGGCTCCAGGAAATACCCGCTGAAGGATCCGTTCGTGGAGCTGGCCAAGGGGTCGCTGAATACGTTTCTGAACGCCATGACCTATCCGGATAAAACCATGTATCCGGTCGCCAGCTGCAATCTCCAGGACCTGAAAAACCTCATGGAGGTCTATCTGGACGCGGTCTTTTTCCCTGCGATTTATACCAATGAGAACATTTTCCGGCAGGAAGGCTGGCATTATCATCTGGAGAATAAAGATGATCCTCTGACGGTCAACGGCGTGGTCTATAACGAAATGAAAGGCGCGTTTTCGACGGCGGAATCCGTACTGGAACGGACGGTCTTTTCCGAACTGTTCCCGGATACCCCCTACGGGGTCGAATCCGGCGGCGATCCGGATTTCATCCCGGACCTTACTTATGAGCAGTTTCTGGAGTTCCACCGGAATTACTATCATCCTTCCAACAGCTTTATCTATCTGTACGGAAATATGGATATGGAAGAGCGCCTGGACTGGATGGACCGGGAATACCTGAGCCGTTTTGAGAAGATCCGGGTGGATTCGGCCATCCCTCTTCAGGAGCCTTTTGCGGAGCCGAAACGGATCCGGGCTTCCTATCCGATTCTGGAGGACGAGAATGAAGAGGACAATACGTATCTGAACCTGAGCACTGTGGTTTCCGACGGATGCGACGTCCTGACAAATACCGCCTTTACCATCCTGGAATACGTCCTTTTAGATACTCCGGGGGCCCCGGTCAAGCAGGCCCTTCTGGATGCCGGGATCGGAAAGGACATTGACGGAAGCTTCCAGGACGGCCTGCTCCAGTGCTTTTTCTCTGTCGACGCGAAATTCGCGAACGCGGAGGATACCGACCGCTTTGAGCAGGTGATTGAATCGGCGCTGGAAAAATGCGCGGACGAAGGAATCGATGAAAAGGCCCTGCGCGCCGCGATCAATTTCTTTGAGTTCCGCTTCCGCGAAGCCGATTATTCCGTCTATCCAAAAGGCCTGATCTACGGCATGAACCTGTTCGATTCCTGGCTGTACGACGATGACCGTCCCTTCGATTACCTGAAAATGCTGGACGTTTTCGAAGAGATGAAGAAAAGGATCCCCACCGGGTATTTTGAGAACCTGATCCGCGAGAAGCTCCTGAGCAATCCCCACCGGATCCTGATGACCTTAACCCCGGAAAAGGGCCTGGCCGCGAAAAAAGAGAAGGAACTGGCGGAGAAGCTGGCGGCGTACCGTGATTCGCTGGACGATTCGGCAGCGGAAGAGATCCTGCAAAAGACGAAAGCGCTGGAGGAGTTCCAGGACCAGGAGGACGATCCGTCCTGCCTGCCCATGCTGAAACGGGAGGATCTGGACAAAAAAACCCCGGTTGAGCTTCGGACAGAAGAGATCGACGCGGACGGTAAAAAAATCCTCTGGCATCATTTTGATACAAACGGCATTGCCTATCTGACTCTTTTGTTCTCCGCGGACGACATTCCGGACGACAGGCTGGCGGCTCTGAGCCTTCTGAAATCCCTTTTGGGATATATGGATACCGCCGGTCACTCCTATGCGGATCTTTCCAATGAGATTAACGCGAGGACGGGAGGCATCAACTGCGGCGTTGTCAGCATCGCAATTCCGGACGGAGGGGAAAAACGCTTCTTCGGTATTCGTACGAAATATCTGTATCCGGAACAGGATTTTGTCTTCGGGATGATAAAGGAGATCCTGACGACGACCTCTCTGGAGGACGACAAGCGCCTGTATGAGATTATTTCCACCCAGAAAGCCAGCCTGCAGACCGGCCTTTCCGCCGCGGGACATCTGACCGCGGTGACGCGCGCCAGCGCGGGGCTTTCCACGGCGGACGCCTTCCAGGAACTGGTGACGGGCATAGAGTATTACCGGTTCCTCGAAGACCTGTTCGGCCGTTTCGAAGAAAAAAAGGAAGAGCTGAAAGAGCAGCTGAAGGAGCTGACCGGCCGGATTTTCTGTTCCGACAGTTTCATCGCGGATATCACGGCCGGAGAGGAAGGGCTGAAAGGCCTTTCGGAGAACATTTCCTCCCTGTCCGCGGCGCTGGAGTTAAAACAGCCTTTTGCCCCGGAGAAACGCTGGACTCCGTCCTTTAAGAAGGAGGCGTTCCGGACGTCCGGCCAGGTCCAGTATGTGGCGGCTGCGGGCAATTTCGTTCAGAAAGGCTATGCCTATACCGGCGTGCTGCAGATTCTGCGGACCATGATGAATTACGACTATCTCTGGACGAACATCCGTGTCAAAGGCGGGGCCTACGGGTGCATGAGCGGCTTTAAACGTACGGGCGACACCTATCTGGTTACTTACCGGGACCCCCATCTCAAAGCCTCTCTGGATGTCTTTGCGGGACTGCCCGGATACCTGCGTTCCTTCTCGGCGGATGAAGAGACCATGACCCGGTATATCATCGGTACGATCAGTACGATGGACACGCCGAGAAACGCCAATGCCAAAGGAGCGGTTTCCCAGAACGCCTGGTTTACCGGCCTGACGGAGGAGACGCTTCAGAAAGAGAGGGATGAGATCCTTTCAGCGGATGAGAATTCGATCCGGGCTTTGGCGGATATGCTGGAAGCCGCGCTGGATCTGGACCGGATCTGCGTGGTGGGCAGTGAGTCGGCCATTATGAAACATCAGGATTTGTTTGAAGAGATTGAGGCATTGGTACAGGCATGACGACAGAGAATACGAAATCGGGAATGGTCGCGCTGATCGGACGGCCGAACGTGGGAAAATCCACGCTGATGAACCATCTGATCGGACAGAAGATCGCCATAACAAGCCGCAAACCGCAGACCACGCGGAACCGGATTATGACCGTGTATACCGAAGAACGCGGACAGATTGTCTTCATGGATACCCCGGGGATCCATAAGGCCAAAAACAGGCTGGGAGATTATATGGTCACCGCGGCATACGGAACGATCAATGACGCCGACGCGATCCTCTGGCTCGTGGAGCCGGAACCGAAAATCGGCGGGATGGATTCCCATATCCTGAAAGTGCTGAAGCAGGTGAAGTCCCCGGTGATTCTCGTCATCAACAAGGCGGACAAAGTCCGGAAATCCTCGATTCCGGAGGTGATCGAACTGTACCGGAAAGAAATGGACTTTTCGGAAATCATTCCGGTCAGCGCCCTTCTGGGCAAAAATCTGGACACGCTGGTCGACTGCATTTTCCGGTATCTGCCTTACGGGCCGATGTATTATGACGAAGACACGGTAACGGATCAGCCGATCCGGCAGATCGCCGCGGAACTGATCCGGGAAAAAGCCCTGCGCTGCCTGGGGGAGGAAGTGCCCCACGGAATCGCCGTGACCATTGAAAAAATGGAAGAACGGGAGGACGGGCTGACCGATATCGAAGCGGAAATCGTCTGCGAAAAAGCCTCTCATAAAGGCATCATTATCGGAAAGAACGGAAGCAAGCTGAAGGAAATCGGAACGCTGGCCAGAGAGGAGATCGAAGATCTGCTGGATGGCCGGGTCAATCTGAAAATCTGGGTCAAAGTACGGCCGAACTGGCGGGATTCCGACCTGTTCATCAAGAATTACGGCTACGATAAAAAGGAGCTCTGATACCGTTCCATGAGTGAAAGGATTCAGGCGTCCGGCACGGTGCTCGCCGTCTTCCCCCAGGGAGAACGGGACCGGAGAATCGTGATCGAGACCTGCGAACTCGGCCGGATCACCGCCTTCGCAAGAGGCATTCAAAGACCGGGAAATCCGCTGATGGCGGCGGCTTCGCCTTTTGCCACCGGCCGGTTTACCTTATATGCCGGCGCCTCGGCTTACCGGCTGGCGGACGCGGAGATCCGGGAGTATTTCCGGGAACTCAGCCAGGAGATTCCCGGCGTTTATTACGGCTTTTATTTTCTGGATCTGGTAGATTATTACGGAAGAGAAGGCATTGACGGAACGGATATGCTGAATCTTCTGTTTCTGTCTTTAAAGGCGCTGATGAATCCGAACCTGGACAACGAACTGGTCCGGCGGATATTTGAACTCCGTCTGTTTGTGATCAACGGGGATTTTTCTCCGGAAGGCGTGCAGGCGGATCCGTCCATGGTTTCGATTCTTCATTATATCTGCACGGTTCCGGTGGGGCGCCTCTTTACTTTCACGCTGGAGAATGATAAAATATTACAATTATCGCGCATCGCTGAAAATGCCGGAAGCCGGATCCTTGACCGC
>CADBNG010000423.1 GCA_902795985.1 uncultured Lachnospiraceae bacterium | reverse complement strand
CGTTGACCGTCCCATCCCAGCCGGGGAGCATGGAGCGGTCCCATTCGCGGTCATAATCGATCCGTGTCTCGCACAGCTCGACCGGGGGAGCGAAGCACTCACTGACCGGACCGATCCATTCATCCTCCGATCCCTCGACCTTCATCCAGATCCCGGCATATAAATCGACTGCCCGGGCGTCTGTCATGAAGACCTGATCGCCCATCAGGCTGGTCCAATAGGTGGCCGGATCACAATTATATTCCTGTCCGTTTGTGAACAGGATATCCCACCCGTTCCTGCCTCGCTGCCCGATCTTCAGTTCGATCTTATAGTCTTCCCCGTCTGTCAGTCCATCAAGACCGTCTGTATGTAGTGAATAAAACAGCGTCCCGTCTTTAAACAGCCGGTTGCCCTCGCCCTGCAGCCAGATATTGTAATTGACTTCCGACAGGTCGAAACCTCTGCCATCGTAGCGTTCATTTCCGTCTTCATCCAGCCAGCGTGCCTCCAGTGTAATGGGACTGGTCATCCTGCCTGCTTTCCGGAACAATGTAAATTCACAGCTTCTGTTTGTTTCAGAAGTTTCCACATAATCCCCTTCGCCGATCACATTTCCTGCACTGTCGAAGACCTGCACACAGTCCGGATCATAATGCCAATAGAACTTTACGTTTTCCAGAAGCTCATATTCTTCCGATGTTCCCGACCGGACTTCTGCCCTGATCGCGGCCTTACCGCCGATCCGGAGATGGCCGTCAATGTTGTCTACCCAGAGTTCTGCGTCTGCTCTCCCTGCCCCAGCAGCTGCCGGGTCAACGCTTACCGCATCCGTTACGTCGGATGTGCCTTCTTCGGGAATCGCTGTCTCCTCTTCAGGAGGCACTGCCGTATCTTCCGGAATCGCTGTCCCCTCTTCAGGAGGCACTGCCGTGTCCTCGGGGATCACCGCCGTATCTTCCGGGGCCGCTGCCGTATTATCAGGAAGGGGCACGGCCGTCTCCGCTTCTTCAAACGGCATCACTGCCTCCTCCGCAGCAGCTGCCGGGACGCCATTTTCTTCTGCCGGGACTTCTGCCACGGACTCCGGCGATCCCTCATCGGCCCGTACGTCAAAACGGCCTGCCGGAACCAGCGACAGCACCAGCATCAGCGATAAAACAAAGCTCCAGATCCTTTTCCCTTTCATTTTCCGTCCTCCGTATGTCTCCTTCGATATCTTTCCTTTGTCCGGCTTGAAGGTCTTGTCTTTGTAATGCAGGAATCATCGAGCTCACGGAACTGCCCGCCTTCTTCCGGATTACAGTATTAAAAATCCCCCTTGCATGAACCGCAGGGGGGATTGATACTTCAGGTATTGCTGAAAAGCAATGCCTGCTGCCTGTCATGTCTCTTCTTTAATTTAACCACATCGAAAACTGTTTGAATATGAACAAATCAGTTATACTTTTGCCCGTCACCACTTGGTATACACTTTTTTCGCGCCGGTCCAGTTGGAATAATAGTTTTTTCCGCCTGCTTTCTTATAGGTCCGGATCCGTACATAATAGATCTGCTTCGCCTTGAGGCCGGTCAGTTTCTTCGACGTCGTCTGCGGATTCTTTACGGTGACGGTCACAGGGTTCGAGAAGTTTTCCTTCAGACTGTACTGGATCTGGTACCCGTCCGTCTGTACTGCCTGTTTGTTCCATTTAACGACAACGTCCTTTCCGCTGACTGCCAGCGAAATGATTTTTGTGAGGGCCGGAATGATCTGGAAAGTCTTTTTGAGGGTCCCGGCATAATTTCCCTTTCCGGTCACGATCATCGTGGCTGTCCCGACCTTGATGTTGTTCTTATAGGTGATGGCGTAATCCGTACCCATCGTCAGTTTCGTGGTTTTGCCGTTCACATTGGCATAGACCAGGGTCGTGCTGGACTGCTTTTTCTCCGTTCCGCTGTAAACCAGCTTGCTGTGGGCGATCTTTACGGTTTTCAGCTTTGCCGCAATGGTAAAGGTCTGGGTCTGCGTTCCCGTGCAGCGGGCACCCTTTCCCTTAATGATCACTTTTGCCTTTGTGCCGGCTTTGATGTTGTTCTCGTAAGTGACCGTATAATCCGTGCCCTTCGTAAAGGTATATTCGGTCCCGGTAATCCATTTGGAAACGGTGACGGCCGGTTTTCTCTCCGTACCGCTGTACACCACGGGGCCGCTTACAACGATCTTCGCATCGGAAAGGTCCACCTTGGTGATTTTGAACGTATTGGAAATACTGCCGATCCAGTCGCCGATGGCATTGAATTTAACCGTCGCGGTCCCGATCTCCGTATTGTCGAAATACTGGGTCTTGAAGTCCCTGTCCCTTTTCAGCGTTACCACTTCATCCGTTATCGTACCGGATTTATCGGTGTGTTTGATACCGGTGACCGTGATCTTGTCTCCCTGATACCGGGGCGTGCCGGTATATTCCTGGTCGCCGGCTTCCAGTTTGGACTGGAACAGCACCCTGCAGGAACTGATATCCCTGCTCTCGTCTCCGACCGTAATGACAAGGGGACTTTCATTCAAAACAACATGTCCCCGGGATACGACTGTTCCCAGCATATTCTGCAGGCTCACAGACAACTCCGAATCAAGATTAAAATCAATGGAATCGGACATTCCCTTTTTCTGAATCTCGCTTGCGGTCAGATTGATAACCGCGGTCGTCAGTTCAGGTGTCGGTCCTTCTTTGACATGGAGTTTCGGCGTGATATTGTAAGCCTGGCAGATCTCCAGCATCCGGTCAAAAGTACAGATCGGCTCGCCGGTTTTTTTGTAGGACAGGGTCTTTACTTCCCTCAGGGTCATCTCCTCAACAGGCACATTCCGCCCGTTGGTAGCGGCCCCGGCATAACTGTCGTGAAAACAGACCAGCTTTCCGTCCGAAGTCCGGCGGACGTCCACTTCCACCGCGTCCGCGCCGGCCAGTGCCGCCTGAATAAAGTCGACCTCTGTATTTCCCGCGTTTTCCGCCGCATCGTATCCGCGGTGACCGGCCCAGCAATAACAGTCGATATGGAAAATACGGACGACCTTTTTCCCCTTGATGGCATAGATCCGGTTTATGCCGGCTTTCTTGGTGGTATAAACGCCCGCCGCCGAAACACTGCCCAGATTGGGAAATTCCACTATCAGCATAACATCCGTCAGGGTTTTTCCGGGCAGGTACGGGACCAGATCCAGCTTTGTTCCGATTTTGTTGTTGTTCAGCATCATCTTGGCATGATACTGCTGTGAGGAATTCAGCGTATACGCTGTAATCACCGTAGATGCGCGGGCCTGCGCGATCAGCTCTTCCGGAGAGAGGTCGGGTGCCGGCGGATCATCGGGATCGTCGGGATTATCCGGGTTGTCGGGATTGTCCGGATTATCCGGGTCGTCCGGATTGTCGGGATTATCCGGGTCGTCCGGATTATCGGGATTGTCCGGGTCGTCCGGATTATCGGGATTGTCCGGGTCGTCCGGATTGTCGGGATTGTCCGGATTGTCGGGATTGTCCGGGTCGTCCGGATTGTCGGGATCGTCGGGATTATCCGGGTCGTCCGGATTGTCCGGATTGTCGGGATTGTCCGGGTCGTCCGGATTATCGGGATCGTCGGGATTATCCGGGTCGTCCGGATTGTCAGGATCGTCCGGATTATCCGGGTCGTCCGGATTATCGGGATCGTCGGGATTATCCGGGTCGTCCGGGTTGTCCGGGTCGTCCGGATCGTCGGGATTATCCGGGTCGTCCGGATTATCGGGATCGTCCGGATTATCCGGGTCGTCCGGATTATCGGGATCGTCGGGATTATCCGGATCGTCGGGATTATCCGGATCGTCGGGATTATCCGGATCGTCGGGATTGTCCGGATCGCCGGGGATGTCCGGGTCTCCTTTGCCGTCATTCGAAGTCAGCAGATTCTCTCCCGAACCACCTGTGATTTCAGTATTATCCGGCGTCTGGGAAGCCCAGGCGGAACGGCCCGGCAGCATCACACAGATCATGGCTGTTACCAGTAAAAACGCGGTCACCTTCAGTCCTGTTGTCCGGATTGTCCGGATGATCGTCTTTTTCATAACGCACCTGTCCTATTCTTCGTCATGTCCTGTTCTGATGTTTATCTATCTGTTCCGTTTCCCTGAACCGCTTTTAAAGCCCGCCGTCCCCGCCGGGCACTCCCTGCCGGATCTTTTCCCGGGTCCATTCATCCACCTTCTCCCGGAGGGCCCGCATGAATTCAGAGCATTTCATATTTTCCTGTCCGTAAGTCAGCTGCAATTCGTATTCCAGAGGCAGCCATGTGGCCAGATCCGACTCATCATGGGAAATAATGGCCTCGATTTTATCAATTGCCTTATAAAGCCGCGCTTCCGGTGTCTCAAGCGCCTTCATTTCTTCCATCAGCGCTTTCCATTCGGAACGCAGGGGCTCCGGAAAGCCCTCCACCCATTCCTCGTACAGAAGGATTTCCTTCTTCTCATCTCCGGGGGTTTTGCGGAATGTGGGGATATCACCGGTAAAAGATTCTCCCAGATCGTGAATCAGGCACATTTTTATGACCCGGTTCAGATCCGTGGACCGGAACTCCTCCTCCCCCGAGAGAAGCATCGCCATCAGCGCAATGCGCCAGGAATGTTCCGCTACGCTTTCCCTTCGCTCCTCCGTTGTGAAGCAGTGCCGGAAAGTGGTTTTCAGTTTTCGGGCCTGCGCCAGAATCTCCAGATATTTCTCGGGAGTCATTACTGTCCTCTTATTCCGTGCTTCCGCGTCCCGGGCCGCGGTTTTCAGAACCGCCTGCGCCGGCGGGTCCGTTTTGCCGGCTTTTTCGGCGCGTGCTCTTTCCGGTATTCCCGGATCGTTTCCGCGATTTCCGTATAGTCCCGTTCAAACAGCTCCTGGCTGATCTGGGATCTCAGAACCGCTTCGTCCACCTTTTCCAGGATTTTTTTCTGAACAAAAGCCTTGCTCTCCCGGGCATATTTCGGCAGGCCGTTGAGTTCCTGGATACGGGCCAGTTCCGGCCGCCAGAGAATCCCGATTTTCAGTTCCGGTATCATCTTCGGATTAACGCCGGGCCTGCGCAGGAAATAAAAGTCCGCTCCTGCCTCCGTTTCTTCCACCGTGATGATTCCCCAGTATTCCGGCACGTGCTCCTCCACATGACGGGCATGACTGGTTCCCGCTACAATGATATTCCGGTCATAATACTGATCATAATCCCGGATCTGGCTTTTCAGCCGGGTGTAGGAATCCGCGTCGCTTTTGATCTCGATTCCGCAAAGGGCTTCCGGCAGGACCATGACCACATCCGCCCGGGAACGCCCGGTACGTTTTTCTTCGAGGATCCTCATTTTCCCGAATTCCGCTTCCAGAAAATCAAACAGCGGCTCCCGGATATCTCGGTCATACAGCATTTTATTGTTCTCTGCAAAACAGTCTGTTTACTGTTATTTTACTCTATAGCCGTCACAAAAAGAATAGAATCTGCGTATAAAATTCAGAAAATTTACCGGATCGGCGTCCCCGGTTAAACATATTTTCTCAGGGCAACGTTCAGCCGGCCCCTGGCCGTGGTGTTCTGCGTTCCGTCAAAAATGAATTTTCCGAATCCGCGAAGGACCAGCACGTCCCCTTCCCGCAGCTTATGTCCGGGCGAAGTAACCAGCCGTTCATTGATAAAGACTTTTTCGGCATTCAGCAGCTTCTTCGCATCCTCCCGCCGGATTTTTGCGGCAGCGGAAAGGATCAGGTCCAGCCGCTCCGAAGCGACGTTCGCCCGGATCACTTCAAAGCGCGGTTCAAGCGCTGGAACCGGTCCTTTTTCTTCTTCGCAGACCACCGGGGTATGACGGATCTGCGTCAGGTTTTCCGTAAAAAATTCCACTGCCGAATCCAGCGCGAAGATCCAGGCCTCTTTTTCACGGACAACGATATCACCGGTCAGCCGGCGCTCGATTCCCAGCGACATGACCGCTCCGAGCACATCACGGTGGCTTAAATCCTCACCAAACTTCTGACTCTTTGGCCGGATATGCAGAATCCGGACCGGGGTATCCCATTCATATCCGAACTCTTCGGCGGACCCGAAAACCGCCAGTTTCCGGACAGCTGCCTCGCGTCCGCCTTCCAGAGTGAAAGGAACTGCCAGCTGGGCCCTTACGGAATGACAGAGCTCCTGTTCCGCTGGGGAAAGAAAGGAGGTGTTTGTATAATACCCTCCTTCTTTTGCCTGTCTTCCAAGCTCCAGGATCCGGTTTTTCAGGATTTCTTCACTGGATGCCATAGTTCTCCTTCAGTTCCTTTTCCAGCGCGCGGAAACGCTTCTGAAATTCCGACGACGATACGATCATACTGCCATGGCCTCCGGCCACGATCTGTTCCGCGTTATCGGAAGTGACGACCGCCACTTTCCGGTTTCTGTCCTCCAGATTGGTGGCCCGTTCAATATATCGGTCCGCCGTTTCATCCTCTTCGGTAAAAACAATGCGGACACCGGCCATCTGCGCGTTCTCCCGCATTTTATCCTTCACACGGTAGGCATCAAATACGACGGTAACCTCCGATTCAACCATGGAGGAATATTTGCTCAGAAGGTCAATCAGGGCGCTCCTTGCGGCGCCGATTCCGTCTTTTGCTAATTCCTTTAACTCTTCCCAGGCAAAAATCACGTTATAGCCGTCCACATAAAGGATATCTGCCGCCTCCAGCGGGAAAAGCACCGGTCCGCTTTTTTTCGAAGGGCGGGGACCCTGCGGTACGCTGACCTGCACTTTCCGTTTCGCGTATTTTCTTTTGTCTTTGCGGCGGTTGGCCCCGGCATAAGCCGCGATGATCGAATCCACCTCCTGCGGACTGAGAAACCTCTCTTCCTCACGGGCTGCCGCCGGTACCGCTTCCTCTGCCGACGCCGCCTCGGACCCGTCGAAGGGAATATCCAGATAATCGTAGATCTCATCATAGGGAATCGTCCGGCCGGCTCCGTTCATGCAGAAAACGGAATCCGGCGAATTCCGGAGATCGGCCAGCGGATCATAGGCTTTGGCCCGAATGATCTCGCCGGCGTTCCGGCAGGGGCCGTATCCCTCCGGTACGAAATGAATGGCTCCGCGGTTTTTCGTATAAGAAGCCAGAACGGCCGGATAGTCTTTCAGCGCCGCAACCGGCCCTTTTCCCTCAATCACCGACATTCCCTTCTCTTCGTGCAGGGACGGAACGGAAAACTCCGCGCCGGTCCGGTCCAGATCCGTTAAAGCCCTTCCCACCGATTCTGTGGGGATTTCCAGAACGAAACGGTAATACGGCTCCAGGAGGATGCTCTCCGCGTTCATCAGTCCCTGCCGGACCGCCCGGTTCGCTGCCTGGCGGAAATCGCCGCCTTCCGTATGTTTCAGATGGGCCCGGCCGGCTGTAAGGGTTATTTTCACGTCCGTCAGCGGCGCCCCGGTCAGCACCCCTTTGTGCTGTTTTTTCGCCAGGGCGGAAAGGATCTGATTCTGCCAGTTCCGGGAAAGCCGGTCAAAAGATACGGCGCTTTCCACAAGGATTCCCGTACCGGGCGGCAGGGGTTCCAGCATGACGTGGACCTCGGCATAGTGCCGCAGCGGTTCGAAATGCCCGGCCCCGATTACCGGCTCCGCCAGTGTCTCCCGGTAAAGGACTTCTCCGGAATCAAATTCCGCAGCGATCCCGAAACGCTCCTGAAGCACGGAAGCCAGCACTTCCAGCTGGATTCTCCCCATCACGCTGACGTGAATCTCCCGGCGGCTCTCCTCCCACAAAACCGAAAGCTCCGGATTTTCCTCTTCCAGGATCCGAAGCGCCGGAAGGACTTCAGCCGGATCCTCCCGGGTCAGCAGGCGGTAGCTCAGCACCGGGGTCAGCACCGGCGGATGAACCGTGCGCTCCGTACCGTAAACTGTTCCCGCGCGGCTTTCCTTCAGGCCGGTCAGTGCGCATACGTCCCCGGCGCGGACCGAATCGGCCGTCCGGTACTTTTCGCCGGAATAAAGGCGGATCTGCTGTATTTTCGCGCTCTCTTCCCCGTCGGGCAGTACGGTTTTCACCGCAAGCGCTCCCCCGGTAATCCTCGCAAACGTCAGCCGGGTTCCGTCCGGATCCCGGGCGATTTTATAAACCTGCGCGGAAAACTCCTCCGGCCACACGGTTTCCTCCGTCAGAAGGTCCAGGGCTGTCAGAAACTCTCTGACTCCCTCCTGCCGCGCCGCGCTCCCGAAAAAGCAGGGGGCCAGTTCCCCTTTTCGGATCATGGACCGGATCAGGGCGGCCGAAACCGCTCCGGTACCGAAATATTCCTGCAGCGCTTCTTCGGAGCAGACCGCCAGCTGTTCGAAAATGTCCTGCGGGGCTTTCGCCGCTTCGGTCTCTCCGGAATCCAGCGGATACTCCGAAAAATCCACGGCCGACCCGCCGGCGGTTTCATTCATTTCCGAAACCAGTTCCGAACGGATTTTCAAAACTGCCGGATCCTCGGTGCCCGCTTCTTCCCCCGCGCCTTCCATCTTCCGGCGCAGGTCCATTTTATTGAAAAAGACAAAAACCGGAATCCGGTATTCCTTCAGAAGTTTCCATAAAAGCTTCGTCCGGCCGCTCATCCCCTCCGCTGCCGGGACCAGCAGGACGGCGTAATCCAGCACGGAAAAGGTCCGTTCCGTTTCCGCCGAAAAATCCGCGTGGCCGGGGGTATCGATCAGGATGAACTCCGTTTCTCCCCAGGTCAGCCGGGCCGGGCGGGAAAAAATCGTAATTCCCCGTTTTTTCTCCAGCTCACTGTTGTCCAGATAGGCCTCGCCTTTGTCCACGCTGCCAAAAGAACGGATACTGCCCGACAGATACAGTATGGCCTCGGAAAGAGTCGTCTTTCCCGAGTCCACATTCGCTATGATTCCGATCGTAATTCTTTTCATCTTTCGGCCGTCCTGATCCTTTTTGCCGGAGTACCAATTAAGTATACCCCAAAATGCCCTGCGGGATAAACGGTCTGCCGCCAAAATCTTTCATGGACTTTGCTTCCGGCCTGTGATAGGCTGATTTTACCGCAAATTGCTTACCCTTGCTCAACCGGGAGGTTCGTCATTGATCTGGTTCATCCTTCTCATCGCTTCTTTCATCGGAGGAACCATCCAGGGTGTGACCGGCTTCGGCTCCATGGTCGTGGTCATGATGGTCCTGCCCTTTTATTTCGATCTTCCCCGTTCGGCCGGAATCGCCGCTGCCGGCGGCATTCTGATGTGCCTCCTGATGCTGCTCCGGTACCGGAAGAAGCTGAACCTGAAGCTGGCTCTCCTTCCGCTCCTTCTTTACATCCCGGTCTCCAGCACGGTCATCCACCTGTCGGTTTATCTGGATCCTTTTATCGCCAAAAAGATTTTCGGGGTATTCCTGATCTTTTTATGCGTTTACTATCTGTTTCTCAATAAAAAAGCCGCGGAGAAAAAACCCGGGCTTCTTCTGAGTCTGTTGTTCATTGCCGGATCCGCGGCGTGCGACGGCCTGTTCGGTATCGGCGGACCGCTGATGGTGATTTTTTTCCTGGGCGCGACTTCCTCCGTCGCGGAATACCTCGGATGCCTGCAGCTGTTTTTCCTGACCACCCTCGTTTATAACACCGTTTTCCGGTTTGCCCGAGGCGTCCTGCTGCCGGAACACCTGCCCTATATTCTTGCCGGCATGATCGGGATGGCCTCCGGCCTTCTGATCGCCAACCGGATCGTGGACCGGCTCAACGCGGACACCCTGCGGAAGCTGACCTATCTGCTGATCGGGATCTGCGGGATCATCAATCTGGTGCGGTAAGGCGGGTTCGGCGGAAGGAGGGGCAAGGCTGCTTTATGCATCTTAGTTTTTGCCAAAGTTCAGGCTTAGAAGCAACGGAAGGCCGGGCAAAACCAACAGGAAGCCGCAACAATGGCGACAGGGAACCGTCCCCCTATCGCCAATTCGGTCACAGTCGTTTCAGTTCTGCCCGGATTTTTCCGTCTTCCACGGTGACGACGGCATACTTT
>CADBNG010000422.1 GCA_902795985.1 uncultured Lachnospiraceae bacterium | reverse complement strand
CAGCGTAAAACAGATTTCCGTGCTTGACCGCACCAAAGAGCCCGGTTCCCTCGGCGAGCCCCTTTATCTGGATGTCGTCGCAGCTCTGAAGTTCTCCAAGTTTGACCAGGTTCCCGTTTATTCGGGCATCTATGGCCTTGGATCCAAAGACTGCACTCCGACACAGATTATCGCCGTATACGGCAATACGGAGAAAAAGCGCTTTACGATCGGTATCACGGACGACGTAACCAACCGTTCCCTGGAAGAAGGCGAGGCGGTGGTCACCACTCCGGAAGGCACCACAACCTGCAAGTTCTGGGGCCTTGGCGCCGACGGCACGGTTGGCGCGAATAAAAACTCCATCAAGATCATCGGCGACAATACGGACATGTATGCCCAGGCCTATTTTGACTACGATTCCAAGAAGTCCGGCGGCGTAACGATGTCCCACCTTCGTTTCGGCAAAAAGCCGATCAAATCGACCTATCTGATCCATAAGGCCGATTTCGTCGCCTGCCATAATCCCTCCTACATCGACAAGTACGATATGGTTCAGGAACTTGTTGACGGCGGCACTTTCCTCCTTAACTGTGCCTGGGATATGGAAGGACTGGAAGAGCATCTTCCCGGTCAGGTAAAAGCGTTTATTGCCAATCACAATATCCAGTTCTATACCATTGACGGTGTAAAGATCGGTATTGCCACCGGCATGGGCTCGACCCGCATCAACACGATCCTTCAGAGCGCCTTCTTCAAACTGTCCGGTATCATTCCGGAAGAGGATGCCATCCGTCTGATGAAAGACGCGGCGGAGAAGACCTACGGCCGCAAGGGCAGGGATGTTGTGGAGAAGAACTGGGCTGCCATCGATGAAGGCGCCAGACAGGTCGTGAAAATCGACGTTCCCGAAAGCTGGAAAAATGCCGAAGATGAAGGCCTTTCCATGGTTCATACCGAAACCGGCCGTCCGGAAGTTGTGGACTTCGTCAACAGTATACAGAGCCGGATCAGCGCCCAGAAGGGTAATGATATCCCGGTATCCGCCTTCATGAAGTATTCCAACGGCGTAACTCCCTCCGGTTCCGCTGCCTATGAAAAGCGCGGCATCGCGGTCAGCACGCCCGAATGGAATCCGGCCAGCTGTATCCAGTGCAACCGCTGCTCGATTGTATGTCCGCATGCGGCAATCCGTCCCTTTGCCCTGACGGAAGAAGAAGCGGCTGCGCTTCCGGGAGGAAAAACGCTTGCCCTTACCGGAATGCAGGATTATAAGTTCACGATCGCCGTTTCCGCTCTTGACTGCACCGGCTGCGGATCCTGTGTGAACGTCTGCCCGGGAATGAAGGGTGTGAAAGCGCTGGAAATGAAGCCGCTGACCGAGACGATCGGGCAGCAGGAAGCTTTCGATTACGCGGTGGAACTTCCGCAGAAAGACGATGTTGTCGAGAAATTCAAGATCAACACGGTCAAGGGAAGCCAGTTCCGCAAACCGCTGCTTGAGTTCTCCGGCGCCTGCGCCGGATGCGGCGAAACCCCGTATGCCAAGCTGCTGACCCAGCTCTTCGGCGACCGGATGTACGTCGGCAATGCGACGGGATGTACCTCCATCTGGGGCAACTCTTCCCCGTCCACTCCGTATACCGTCAACGCCAAAGGACAGGGCCCGGCATGGTCCAATTCCCTGTTCGAAGACGCGGCGGAGTTCGGCTACGGCATGCTTCTTGCCCAGAACGCCATCCGTGACGGCTTAAAGGAGAATGTGGAGAATATCCTGGCCTCCGAAGAAGCCCCGGCTGAAGTGAAAGCGGCTGCGCAGGAATGGATCGACACCTTTGGAATCGGTGCTTTGAACGGTGCCGCGTCCGATAAACTGGTCGAACTGATCAAAGACAATACGGAATGCCCGAACTGCCGTGAAATTATGGAAAAGAAGGACTTCCTTGCCAAGAAATCCCAGTGGGTCTTCGGCGGTGACGGATGGGGCTATGATATCGGCTTCGGCGGCGTGGATCACGTCATTGCCAGCGGAAAAGACATCAATATCATGGTTTATGATACGCAGGTTTATTCCAACACCGGCGGACAGGCTTCCAAAGCGACGCCGATCGGCGCAATTGCCCAGTTTGCTGCCGGCGGTAAAGACGTCAAGCAGAAAGATCTTGCCTCCATTGCCATGAGCTATGGTTATGTATATGTAGCTCAGATTGCTCTTGGCGCGGATTACAACCAGGCCGTTAAAGCACTCGCGGAAGCGGAAGCGTATCCCGGCCCGTCCCTGATCATCGCCTACGCTCCGTGCATCAACCACGGCATCAAAAAGGGAATGAGCAAGGCCATGACGGAAGAGGATCTGGCGGTCAAGTCCGGCTACTGGCATCTGTTCCGGTACAATCCGGCACTGAAGCAGGAAGGAAAACCGGCCTTCAGTCTGGATTCCAAGGCCCCGACGGAGGATTATCAGGAGTTTATCGGCGGTGAAGTCCGTTACACGTCCCTGAAGCTCCAGAACCCCGAAAAGGCCGCTGTTCTTTTCGCGAAAGCGGAAGAAGCCGCAAAAGAACGATTTGCTTATCTTAACAAGCTGGTCAAGCTTTACGGCACAGAAGAATAAACCGTTAAAAACCTGCCGCCGGATCTGTAAATCGGATCCGGCGGTTTTATCATTGAATCCGTCCGTTGAAAAGCAGGAACCGAAAATAATCCTTGTTTCATTTTCGGTAATGTGTTATAGTATTTCGGCATATAAACAAGCCGCAGTTCAGGCAATGGAATCTCCGACCTTGTCTTAATTGCCGGCAATTCACAAAATCAGGAGGATTTTATCATGCTGACCAAAGAAACCAAAGAACAGATCATCAAGCAGTATGCACGGACCGAAGGCGATACCGGTTCACCCGAAGTACAGGTCGCCATTCTTACCTACCGCATCAAGGAACTCACGGAGCATCTGAAGACCAATCATAAGGATCATCATTCCCGCCGCGGTCTTTTAAAGATGGTCGGTAAAAGAAGAGGTCTTCTGGACTATCTGAAAAAGGTGGATATCGAAAGATACCGTACCCTGATCGAACAGCTCGGAATCCGAAAATAATAGCATTAAAAGACGTCTGCCCTGTATTAAAGAGCCGGGTATATCATCGGGCTGCTGTCCGACATTCCGGGTTCCAAGGGCTTATACCCGCAAACAGGGCGGATGTCTGTTGGGAGTAAAAGAATGGAAAATAAAACTTTTTCGACACCTCTTGTGAACGACTACAAGACCTATACGATGGATCTTGCCGGCCGCACGCTTTCCATTGATATCGGCCGCGTGGGCAAGCAGGCGAACGGCTGCGCATTCATGCGTTACGGAGATACGACAGTGCTCTGCACAGCTACCGCTTCCGCAAAGCCCCGGGAAGGCATCGATTTCTTCCCGCTTTCCGTGGAATACGAAGAGAAAATGTATGCCGCGGGTAAAATTCCCGGCGGTTTCAACAAAAGAGAAGGCAAGGCAAGTGAGCACGCGACGTTAACGGCCCGTGTCATCGACCGGCCCATGCGTCCGCTGTTTCCGAAGGATTACCGGAATGACGTGACCCTCGTCAACATGGTCATGTCCGTGGATCCGGCCTGCAATCCGGAAGTGGTTGCCATGCTGGGAAGTTCCCTTTCCACCTCCATTTCGGACATTCCGTTTGACGGACCGATCGCCGCTACGCAGATCGGCATGATCGACGGGGAATTTATCGTAAACCCCTCCCTGGAGCAGAATACCGTTTCCGATCTGATGCTGACGGTCGCTTCCACCCGGGAAAAGGTGATTATGATCGAAGCCGGCGCGAACGAAGTACCAGAAGATAAGATGGTGGAAGCCATTTATCTCGCCGACAGCGTTAATAAGGAAATCATTACGTTCTTTGACGGTATTGTTGCAGAATGCGGAAAGGAAAAGCACTCCTATGAGAGCTGCGCCATTCCGGAGGAGCTTTTCGCAGCGATCAAACAGATTGTGCCGGAAGCCGAAATGGAAGAGGCGGTTTTCACCGATGAAAAGCAGATCCGCGACGCCAACATCCGCGCCATTACCGAGCGGCTGGAAGAAGCCTTTGCGGAGAACGAAGAATGGCTTGCCGTGCTGGATGAAGCCATCTATCAGTACCAGAAAAAGACTGTCCGCAAGATGATCCGTATCGATCACAAGCGTCCGGACGGCCGTGCAATCAATCAGATCCGGCCTCTTGCGGCAGAAGTGGATGTGATTCCGCGTGTCCATGGTTCCGCCATGTTCACCCGCGGCCAGACCCAGATCTGCGATGTTGTCACGCTTGCCCCGCTTTCCGAAGCCCAGCGTGTAGACGGTCTGGATCCCTTTATTACCAGCAAACGCTATATGCATCAGTACAATTTCCCGTCCTATTCGGTCGGAGAAACCAAACCTTCCAGAGGCCCGGGCCGTCGCGAGATCGGTCATGGCGCCCTCGCGGAAAGAGCCCTTCTTCCGGTTCTTCCCAGTGAAGCGGAATTCCCCTATGCGATCCGTGCCGTGTCGGAAACTTTTGAATCCAACGGCTCCACCTCCCAGGCTTCAGCCTGCGCTTCCTCCATGGCCCTTATGGCGGCCGGAGTACCGGTGAAAAAGGCGGTCGCAGGTATTTCCTGCGGACTGGTGACCGGGGATACGGACGACGAATACCTGGTGCTTACGGATATTCAGGGGCTGGAAGATTTCTTCGGAGATATGGATTTCAAAGTTGCCGGAACTCATGACGGCATTACAGCCATCCAGATGGATATCAAGATCCACGGACTGACCCGTCCGATCGTGGAAGAGGCCATCGCGCGCTGCAAGGAAGCCCGCGAATACATCCTGACCGAGGTTATGGAGAAGGCGATTGCCGGACCGAGACCCACCGTCAGCGAATATGCGCCGAAGATTATCCAGATCCAGATCGATCCCGAAAAGATCGGTGACGTCGTTGGTCAGAGAGGAAAGACCATCAATGAAATCATTGCCCGTACCGGCGTGAAGATTGATATCAATGATGACGGCGCGGTTTCCGTCTGCGGAACCGATCAGGTGATGATGGACAAGGCCATCGAGTATGTCCAGACTATCGTTGCGGAATTCGAGCAGGGCAAAATCTATACCGGTACCGTTGTCAGCATCAAGGAGTTTGGCGCTTTCATCGAATTTGCCCCCGGCAAGGAAGGAATGGTTCATATTTCCAAGATTGCTTCCCGCCGAATCAACCGTGTGGAAGATGTCCTGACACTCGGCGATGTCGTTACCGTAATCTGCCTTGGCAAAGACCGGATGGGACGCATCAGCTTCTCCATCAAGGACGTTCCGAAGGGCGACAAGTAATTTCAGTATGTCAGGCTGCCGCCCGGAAGACACAATATCCCTTCCGGCGGCAGTCTCTTTATTTTTAATATGGTTGAGATCATTATTCAGTACAAAAGCGACGATATTGAACGGCTTCGTTATATTGACGGAAAATCCGACTGGATTGACCTTCGCGCCAGCGAAGACGTTGAGCTGAAGGCCGGAGAATCCGGGTTTATTCCTTTCGGTGTCGCGATGAAGCTTCCGAAGGGATACGAGGCCCATATTGTTCCGAGAAGTTCCACTTTCCGCAATTACGGCATTATTCAGACCAACCATATGGGCGTGATCGATGAAAGCTACTGCGGACCCAACGACTGGTGGATGCTTCCGGTTCTTGCCATGCGCGACACCGTCATTCATAAAAATGACCGCATTGCCCAGTTCCGGATTATGGAACACCAGCCGGCGATTGCGTTCAGAGAGGCAGATCTGACCGGGGAAGACCGGGGCGGTTTTGGTTCGACAGGAGTAAAATGAGAATGGATCCGGAAAAAGTAATCGGACATTTTAAGACCATTACCCATCATAAAATGCTGGTTATGAAATTCTGCTTTGAAATCGGTCTGTACGGGCAGGGACTCCTTCATGACCTTTCAAAGTATTCTCCGACGGAATTTATGGAGGGTTGTCGCTATTACAGAGGGACGGAAAGCCCGAATAACGAAGCGCGGAGGCAAACCGGACGTTCTCTTGCCTGGATGCACCACAAGGGACGCAACAAACATCATTTTGATTACTGGACGGACTACGGCATTGACTGTCCTTTGAAAATTCACGGGGTGGATATGCCGAGGCGTTATATTGCCGAGCTGATCTGTGACCGGATTGCCGCTTCGATGATTTACAGCGGGGCGGATTATACGGATGAATCACCTTATAAATACTACAAGAAAGGGTGCGATCAGCTTTGGTTCGTCAGCGAGAACACCAAGAAGGATATTGATTTCCTGCTGGCCATGAACGCGAAAAAAGGCCGGAAAAAAACTTTTGCCTACATCAAGAACATTTACTTAAAAGGACGATAACCCATGAAAAAAGTCGTAAAATTCGGAGGAAGCTCCCTGGCAGACGCTAACCAGTTCCGTAAAGTTGCCGATATCATCCGTTCCGACGAAGACCGCCGTTTCGTCATCCCTTCCGCGCCCGGAAAGCGTTTTGACGGAGATACCAAAGTGACGGATATGCTTTATTCCTGTCACAGACTGGCCTCCGCGGGAGAGAAGTTTGACGATGCGCTGAACGCTGTTTTCTCCCGGTATGATGATATTCGCTCGGACCTTTCCATTGATCTGGATCTGGAAGAGGAATTTGAAACGATCAAAAAGAATCTGGCTGCCGGAACCACAGCCGATTATGTCGCTTCCCGCGGCGAGTATCTGAACGGGAAAATGCTTGCCGCCTATCTTGGATTTGAATTTATCGATCCGGTCGAGATTATCTGGTTTAATGAAGAGGGACTTTTTGATGAAAAGAGGACCGATGAAGTCCTTCCGGACCGGCTGGCAAAGGCTTCCTGCGCGGTGATACCCGGCTTTTACGGAAGAATGCCCGACGGATCCGTCAAGACCTTCTCCCGCGGAGGTTCCGACATTACCGGCTCCATCGTTGCGAGAGGCGTTCATGCGGATCTGTATGAGAACTGGACGGATGTTTCCGGCTTCCTGGTAACCGATCCCCATATCGTTGAAAATCCGGCGGTGATTTCGAGCCTCACCTATCGTGAAATGCGTGAGCTTTCCTACATGGGCGCGACGGTTCTGCATGAAGAAGCGGTATTCCCGCTCCGTAAAGAGGGAATCCCCGTCAACGTCCGCAACACCAATGATCCGGAAGCGCCGGGAACCCTCATTGTGGAAAGCACCTGCTCCAAACCGGAATATGTCATCACCGGCATTGGCGGAAAAAAAGGTTTTGTATCCATTACCATTGAGAAAACCATGATGAATTCCGAAATCGGATTCGGGCGTAAAGTTCTTCAGGTTTTTGAGGAAAACGGACTTTCCTTCGAGCATACTCCTTCCGGTATTGATACCTTTACCATTTATGTGTCTCAGAAGGATTTTGCTCCGAAAGAGCAGAACATTATCGCCGGCCTCCATCGCGCGGTAAACCCGGACCTGATCGAACTGGAATCGGATCTGGCCCTCATCGCCGTCGTCGGAAGAGGAATGAAGCGGACCCGCGGTACTGCCGGACGGATCTTTTCCGCCCTGGCCCATGCCCGCGTGAACGTCAAGATGATTGACCAGGGTTCATCCGAGCTCAATATCATCATCGGTGTCGAAAACGCGGACTTTGAAAAAGCAATCCGTGCGGTTTACGACATGTTTGTCAAAACTGTGGATTGATCAGAATACAGAGCCATTCGGCGACAGGGGGACGATTCCCTGTCGCCATTTTTCATCCGGCGACAGAGGGACGCTTCCCTGTCGCCATTTTTTCTGTCTGACAGCTCTTCTTCTTTCCGGAGAGGAACCTGTCCCTTTTCTTTTACTTTTGTGTCAGGATATGATATGATAAGTACCGAAAAAATGAACCGAGGTGGAGTATGAAAACCATTCTTTTGAAATTAAGCGGCGAAGCTCTGGCGGCGGAAGGCCCGGGTGTTTCTTTTGATGATGAAAAGATTGCGGATATTGCCCGCCAGGCAGCCGAAATCGTAAAGGAAGGGATCGGCCTTTCGATCGTTATCGGCGGGGGCAATTTCTGGCGCGGACGCACAGGAACGACTATACAGCGCACAAAATCCGACAGCATCGGAATGCTGGCCACTGTTATGAACTGTGTTTACGTTTCCGAGATTTTCCGCAGCACCGGAATGAAGACGAAAATCTTTACCCCCTTTGCGATAGGAACCGTGACGGAACTTTTTTCGCGGGATGCGGCGCTGGCGGCGATGGAAGAAGGAGCCGTATGCTTTTTTGCTGCAGGCACCGGTCATCCCTATTTTTCCACAGATACCGGCACTGTGCTTCGGGCACTGGAGATTTCAGCGGACAGAATCCTTCTGGCGAAAGCGGTGGACGGCGTTTATGACAGCGATCCGAAAACCAACCCGAACGCGAAGAAATACGATGAAATCCCGATCCGGAAAGTTGTGGACGACCGTCTTCAGGCAATGGATCTCACCGCTTCCATTATGGCAATGGAAAACAAACTGCCTATGATGGTTTTTGCCCTGGATCAGAAAGACGGGATTCTCGACGCGGCCAAAGGAATCAATCATGGTACGTTGATTACGGTTTGATCACGACGGACAATGTCAACAGATAAATACGGAGGATATCATGAACGAGAAACTTACACCTTTTGATGGCAGAATGACCAAAACCATCGCAAATCTGAACAGTGAATTATCCACGATCCGCGCCGGACGTGCCAATCCCCACGTTCTGGACCGCATCATGGTGGATTACTATGGCGCGCCGACCCCGCTTCAGCAGGTGGCCAACATTACGGTTCCGGAAGCACGGATGCTTCAGATTCAGCCGTGGGAACCCAGCCTGGTGCAGCCGATCGTGAAGGCGGTTCAGGTATCCAATCTGGGCATCAACCCGAATACGGATGGTAAAATCATCCGTCTGCAGTTCCCGGAGCTGACCGAAGAACGCCGTAAAGAGCTGGTAAAAGATGCCAAAGTAAAGGGTGAAGAAGCCAAAGTCGCGATCCGCAATATCCGCAGAGACGGAAACGACACCCTGAAGAAGCTCGAGAACAAAGAGCTTTCGGAGGATCAGGTCAAGGATCTTCAGTCAGAGCTTCAGAAGCTGACCGACAAGTATATTAAAGACATTGATGCTGCCGTTGAAGAAAAATCCAAAGAGATCATGACGGTCTGATTTTTCACCGCAGTCTGCGTGCATAATCCGGACCTTCCCCGGCGAATGGGCATTCTTCATTTGCGGGGAAAGTCGTTTTATGCACGTTTATTAATTGTCATTTCGACGGGAAAAACAAATGGAAGAAAACAGGAAACTGCCCCAGCATATCGCCATAATTCTGGACGGGAACGGCCGGTGGGCGAAAAAAAGAGGCATGCCCCGCAGTTACGGCCACGTTGTAGGCTGCGATAATCTGGAAAAAATGTGCAATGTGATCTGCGGAATGGGTATCCGTTATCTTACGGTATATGCCTTTTCCACAGAAAACTGGAAGCGTTCCTCCCAGGAAATCCGAACGCTGATGAACCTTTTCCGGCGTTATCTGAAACGCTGCATCCGTTCCGCGCATAAGAATCAGATGCGCGTACGGATCATCGGAGATCCGACGGCGCTTGATCCGGACATTCAGGACAGCATCCGGCTGCTTGAAAGCGAATCCGCCGGATATGACCGGATGTTTTTCCAGATTGCCCTGAATTACGGCGGCAGGGACGAGATTACCCGCGCGGTAACAAAAATGATGGCTGACCGGGACAGCGGCCTGCTGCCGGAAGGCCGGGTCACGGAGGAGCAGTTCTCCTCTTATCTGGATACGGCAGGGATACCGGATCCGGATCTGATCATCCGGACAAGCGGGGAACAGCGGGTTTCGAATTTCCTGCTCTGGCAGATGGCCTATTCGGAGTTTTATTTTACGGATACGCCCTGGCCGGCTTTTCACGAAGAGGAACTGGAAGAGGCTCTGGAATACTACCGGACGAAAGACCGTCGCTTTGGCGACGCGAAATAACGGAGGATTATGTTTAAAACAAGACTTATCAGCGGGATCATTCTGGTAGCGGCTGCGCTTGCGACGATCATCTGCGGAGGATATGTACTGTATTTTACCTGTCTGGCGCTTTCACTGATCGCCGCCGGGGAGTTTTATTCGGCAACGAAGGTCCGGCCTGCGGACCGTCCTTTCGGACTGCTGGACTGTACCGGTTATGCCGGAATTGTCCTGGTATACATCTGCATCCTGCTGCTTCCGGATCGGGCCAATATGATGGCAATCGTATTTGCCCTGCTGATCCTGATGTTTGTTTATGTTTTCAGCTTCCCGAAGTATAAGGCAGAACAGATTTTCGCGGCGTTCTTTGCGGTCGTATATACTGGTTTTATGTTTTCCTGTATTTATCAGACAAGAATGCTGGATAACGGACATTATCATGTCTGGCTGATTTTCCTTTCCGCCTGGGGTTCGGATACCTGCGCTTACTGTGTCGGCATGCTGATCGGAAAGACGAAAATGACGCCGATCCTCAGTCCGAAAAAGACGGTGGAAGGCGCAATCGGCGGTGTAGCGGGAGCAGTGATCCTGGCATTGATTTATGCGCTTATCACGAAAGGCCCCCTTCTGCAGTATGCGCTGATTTGCCTGTTCGGCGCCGTCATCGCCATGATCGGCGACCTGGCTGCTTCGGCAATCAAACGGAATACCGGAATAAAGGATTACGGCAGTCTGATTCCGGGGCACGGCGGAATTCTGGATCGTTTCGACAGTATCCTGTTTACCGCGCCCGTCATTTATTATCTTTCCAGTGTTCTGATCTGACAGGAGAGTACCGATGAAAAATATCGCGATCATGGGATCCACCGGATCAATCGGAACACAGGCGCTGGATATTATCCGATTGAATCCGCAGCTGAATATTGTCGGCCTCGGCGCCGGGAAAAATATTGATCTTCTGGAAAAACAGGCGCGGGAATTCCGGCCGGAACTGATTACGGTTCAGGAAGCCCAGGATGCCCTGGAACTGGAAAAAAGGCTGAGCGGCCTCGGCATCCGTGTCCGGTACGGAATGGAGGGCCTTGAAGAACTGGCATCCCTTCCGGAAAGCGATCTGTTTGTAACCGCTATTGTCGGGATGATCGGCATCCGTCCGACCCTGAGCGCCATAAGGGCCGGAAAGGATATTGCTCTCGCGAATAAGGAAACTCTCGTAACAGCCGGTCATCTGATCATGCCCCTGGCAAAAGAAAAAGGAGTAAGGATTCTTCCGGTCGACAGCGAGCATTCCGCTATCTATCAGTGCCTGGCCGGGACAAAAGACGATTCTTCCGGCCGAAAGCCCGTGCGGAAAATATGGCTTACGGCTTCCGGCGGACCTTTCCTTGGAAAAAAGACCGATGAGCTGAAAAACATGACAGCCCGGGATGCCCTGAAGCATCCGAACTGGTCAATGGGAGCGAAAGTGACCATTGATTCCGCTTCTCTGGTTAACAAAGGACTGGAAGTGATGGAAGCCCGCTGGCT
>CADBNG010000421.1 GCA_902795985.1 uncultured Lachnospiraceae bacterium | reverse complement strand
TTTTTTAAACTTTTCCTTGTCTTGAAGCATATTCATGGCATCTTACCGTTTCTTTACTGCAAGTGTAACTGTTTCATTGTTGACCGACCATTCTTTTTCATATCCGTCGGTCTTCCCGAGGATCAGTTCCTCCGCAAGAACCTCTCCGCAGATTTCCTTTTCATGCTCCGAAAGGAGTCCGCAGATTTTTTCGTTGTCTTTTGCGTAAACCGTGATCTTATCCATCACTTCAAAGCCGGCTTCCTTACGCATGGTCTGGATCTTGGAAACCAGTTCGCGCACATAGCCTTCCTCGATCAGCTCCGGGGTCAGCTTCGTTTCAAGGACGACGGTAATGTCGTAGCTGGATTCGGAAATATAGCCTTCCACCTTCGCGGCTTCGACCAGCAGGTCTTCTTCTCCCAGGACCACTTCCGTGCCGTTGATATCCAGCTTCAGGCAGCCGTCCGCCTTCAGCTCCGCCATGGCCGCACTGCCGTCCAGCGACGCAAGGGCATTGCGGATGCCGCCGACCAGCTTGCCGAACTTCGGCCCGACGGTCTTCAGCTGCGGTTTAAAGGTGTAGGAAACATATTCGCTGACGTCATCCTTGAACACGATCTCCTTGATATTCAGTTCCTCTTCGATAATCCGGGTATAGAACTCATCCAGCGTAAAGCTGCTCTTGACGATCATCTGGGAAAGGGGCTGACGGTTTTTGATGTTCGCCGCGTTCCGGCAGGCCCGGCCCATGACGACGATATCCAGCAGATGCTTCATGTTCTCTTCCAGCTCCGGAAGGATCCATTCTTCCTTCACCGCCGGATAATCGCACAGATGGATGCTCTCCGGGACGGAGGGATCCACTCCGCGGACGATGTTCTGGTAAATCTGCTCGGTCATGAAGGGAATCATCGGAGCCGCGATCTTGCAGAACTCGCTCAGGGCCGTATACAGGGTCATATAAGCGTTGATCTTATCCTGCTCCATGCCTTTTGCCCAGAAGCGCTCCCGGCTCCGGCGGACGTACCAGTTGGAGCAGTCGTCGATGAAGCTCTCCAGCGCGCGGGCGCATTCCGGGATCCGGTAATTCTCCAGGTCCTCATCCGCCTCTTTGACGGTGGAATACAGCCGGGAAAGGAGCCATTTGTCCATGACGGAAAGGGTCTCATAATCCAGTGTATACCTGGTGGGATCGAACTGGTCGATCTCCGCGTATAAAACATAGAAGGCATAGGTGTTCCAGAGGGTTCCCATGAACCGGCGGGAGTATTCCACCACCGCGTCCCCGTGGAAACGGTTCGGCAGCCACGGAGCGCTGTTCACATAGAAATACCAGCGGATCGGGTCGGCGCCGTATTTTTCCAGCGCTTCGAAGGGATCCACGGCGTTGCCCTTGGATTTGCTCATCTTCTGCCCGTTCCTGTCCTGCACGTGACCCAGAACAATAACATTCTCATAGGAGGCCTTATTGAAAAGCAGTGTGGACTCCGCCAGAAGGGAATAGAACCATCCCCTCGTCTGGTCCACCGCCTCGGAAATGAACTGGGCCGGGAAGCGGGATTCAAACAGTTCTTTATTCTCAAAAGGATAATGATACTGGGCAAAAGGCATCGCTCCCGAATCGAACCAGCAGTCGATGACCTCCGGCGTTCTCTTCATTGTTTTTCCGCATTTCGGGCATTTCACCGTTACCTGGTCGATGAAGGGACGGTGCAGTTCGATGTCCTCCGGGCAGTCGTCGGACATGCTCTTCAGTTCTTCGATGCTGCCGACGGAATGCATATGGCCGCAGTCTTCGCAGATCCAGATGTTCAGCGGCGTGCCCCAGTAACGGTTCCGGGAAATGGCCCAGTCCTGGACATTCTCGATCCAGTCGCCGAAACGGCCCTTGCCGATGCTCTCCGGGATCCAGTTGATGGTATTGTTGTTGGCCACCAGGTCGTCCCGGACGGCGGTCATCTTGATGAACCAGGATTCTCTCGCGTAGTAGATCAGCGGCGTATCGCAGCGCCAGCAGAAGGGATATTCA
>CADBNG010000420.1 GCA_902795985.1 uncultured Lachnospiraceae bacterium | reverse complement strand
TCAGTGGCGCACCGCCATAGGTAATGGCATCGACCACATGACCCTGTCCGTCGGTTCCCTGAACCTGGGTCAGAACGCCGTTATCCCCTTCCTGCATGTAATAAACCGTCAGGGACGGATAATACAGGTAATAGATCCGGTATGTTCCCAGTTCGCCGAGTCTCTTTCCGTCAGCATCTTTCAGATAAACCTTGTATGAACCGTCATTCTCATCAACCTGCTCAAAAGCGATCGTCTCCACGGTCAGCGAGCTGACCGGAATCACCGGCTGTTCGTCGCTTCCGCTGTCTGTACCGATAAAGATCGCACCGAAGTCATAGTCCGTTTGCCCGGTGACTAGACTGCTGCCCGGAAGCACTGATCTGAATGCTTTCTCTTCTCCGGGCTTGATTTCGAAGCTGCGCGCACCCGTAATCCAGTTGTCCTGTAATAGAAGCTTCCCTGTGTTCACGTTAACCCGCACCGCATGCACCTCAATCAGTTCAGCTGTACGGGTGTTGATAAAGGTCGCTTCCTGTTTTGTGCCTGTACCGTCTGCCGTATGGGTATAAACACACGTTGCACTCGTGCCCTGTGCTGTCTTTACTGAAGTATCAAAGCCTTCTTCAGGAGTCTGTTCAACTTTAACTTTCTGAGTGGTTGTTGAATCCGTGAACAGAATGGCGGAATATGTCCCGCCGCTGTGCAGCGGGATTTTCTGATAATCATCGGATCCCGGTCCGTATACAAATTGTTCTTCCCCGGTGTTTCTGTTTACATCATAAATTGTATAATCATATTTGAATTCCTTTGACAAATCGTCGGTATAGCCCAGCGTTTTTTCATCGAATGTAACAATCGTGGCATGCCTGTCGTAATAAACCACATGAATCGCCTGGGTATCATATCCGCAGTTTGTCCAGGTACTCCCGCCGTCTTCGGAATATCGGAATCCGCGCCAGGTGTTTTCAAAGATCAGGTTCGGGCGCTGACCGTCTGATTCTGACACGGATGCCTGAGTAATCAGCATAAGCCGCGAAGCATCATACGCATCTTCACTGCCAAGGGCGTAGGAATAGTAGCCGTAGTTCGTCAGGTGTGACCACGTTAGAGGTCGTGAAATTTGCTCCGTCAGATTATATTGCCCCAGATTCTCAGCTCTGGTGGGGGCAGCAGCATCCAGCGTATCAATCGATGTCAATACGCCGTTAGTAGCCATGGTCTCATATTTGATGACAAGCGTCTGTTTCTGATAATACACAAAGCAGACCGCTTTTCCATCCAGCGAGGCTTTTGTCCCATCGGCATACGTCACATAAGCTTTCCGGGCTGCTGTGTTATACCAAAGAGATGTAATCGCGTCATGCTCGCTCACAGAGGTGGAAGTGTCAGCATCATGAGCTGCGGCAAAGGCGAACTGATAGCCATCCGGCACATCCACATAGCTGTCGGCTGTACTTTCATCAAGCGTGATCCTTGTCCCGTCCAGCCGAATATGCGGTTCTGTTACCCACGCTGTTTGATCCGTAATGGTTGCGTTTGTAGCATCCAGCGCTTTTACCGTCAAATCCAACGTGGTTGTCCAATAGGCATACAGATCCAGCTCACCGGTGATCGGTTCTGAGAAAGGATAGATCGTGGATTCATCCGGCGCCCAATGATCAGCGTATGCTACAGTCCTCCATTCCCGGAACATCAAGGCTGAATCTGTGCAGGTAGGGATCTTTGCCGGCCTGCTTACAACATTTCCCAGATAGACGACCTGTGTATAGGTATCTCCTGCTGCATTCAGCGAATATCCTTCTCCCCAGTCTCCCAGGCTGGCCTTACTGATATCCTTATTTAGATGGAATTTGACATCAACCTGCCAGATCGCGTAGAGATCCACCGACTCATTGGTATCCACATTCAGATCCGTCCTTGCCGGATCCAGCAACGGGGCACTGTCGTCATTCGGATCGTATACTGGGTTACTGCACCAACCGGCGAAAGTCGCATTCGTCATGGAAAGCCATGCGCCGTCGGACAGTTTTACGCTGCTGTTATTCACGAGCTTGGAAACCGTCAGTGTTCTTTCCTCACTGTTATACACGACTTCTGGGGCCGGAGATCCGGGATCGACATTTGCTTCGTCCGTTGTAGCCACGCCCCCGTTGGCATGATAAACAATTGTCGCTGTCGGCACGCGGGTATAAACCGCATCCAGATAGATCCGCCGTTTTCCCTGCACAGTAGCAGCGTCAGCTGAAAGAAGCCGGAACGTCTCACCCGGGCGATAAATCTTCTCGCTGTCGTCAGTCCGAATGGTCCATCCGACAAATTCATAACCTGTCGGAGCGACTGCGGTACGGGTAATCACAACATCAGCATCATCGTTGTATGTGTTTCCGTCCAGCTCAACGTACAGTTTTTCGTTTTCTTCATTTTTGTACAAAGTGCCGATACCCGGATCATATTCCAGATAGAACACACCGGTCTTCGTCCAGTGGAGTTTCAACGTGATATCATATTCAACAATCCGGCTGAAATCGTACGGTTCTTCGGAGCCGTCCGGTTTTACTTCGTACCAGCCTGCATAGCGATAGACATCCGGATCTTCTTCAAACGTATTGAATTCCGTGGCTTCACTGGGATCCTCTGTATAATAAGTCTTGCGTTCCTTGCCGGTCCAGCCGTTTGCGCGGCTATGATTCACATAATACCAGGTGCCGGAATCAGACTCCACGAATTTTCGGGTTACTGTGGAATACTCCTGAATCTGCCCTCCATAGGCTGACCAGAACCAGGTTGATCCGGTTCCCACCAGGGAGTCCCCGCTATATTCATACATCGCGCCATAGTTCGGATCAATGGTAACGATATACCAGTTTTCCTCCCATCCGGCATATACCGTAAAGTTTGCTCCCGGCATAGTTTCAAACAAAACCTTGCTGCCTGTATAATCCTGATATTCCTTGTTATTTTCAAAGAACACCCGGGTAGCACACTCTTTGTTTGTATACCATCCGGTGAAAGTATACTGTTCGCTGTTTCCCGCTTCCGGATCGGACGGCGCCTGCCCGGCCAGCGCCGTTCCATAGGCAACAGTACGCGTGATCGGTAAGCTGCTGCTCGACATGCCGGACGCCTCCGCGGAATCGCTGAAAGTCAGTGTAAAGCTCCCCGGTTCTGACGGCCGTGTGGTCCAGTCATACCGTACATAAATGATGGTGTCACCCTTGCCGGATACGGTTTTGGTTGAATCAGAATTCGCCGCGTTATAGGTATATCCGAAATATGGATTTGTTGAACCGGATACATCCGGGCCCTCATGGAGACGGTTGTAACTTTCGTCATGATCCAGTTGGATATAATCTGTTCCTGCGCTGACTGTTGAGTCAATCGTCCCCTGCAGAAGGAAGCTCTCGGAATATTCATAGCTTTTCGCTGCATTTGGAAGTCCGTCTGTGTCCGACGCTTTTTGCTTCACAATAACAATCGTGTAACTTGCTGTGTCATGCTCTGTCCACTTGGCGTGCAGCATTACATTGGCCGTAAGCTGGATTCTTCCGTTGTTTACGGAGATACCCGTATCTGCAGCCCCGTCCACAAGGCTGCCGTTGGCGTTGGTAATCTGTGTTCCTGTACCGTCAGCGCCGGTATACCAGCCTTCAAAAGTATAGGTATGATAAGTATCGCTGTCCATGTCTCGCGTTGGAAGATGATCAGCCAGTGTGTTCGGTCCTTCGCCATTAAAGTAATAAGCTTCAGGATAATAGGTGGCCCCGGAGCCGGTTGGCCCGGAATCATAGCTCAGCCAGTATACATCCGTAAAGATCGGATACAGATGGATTGTCTGGCCCTCTTTTATGGTAATTTCATCCGCTGTTACAGCCTGTACGGGTGTTCCGTTGTCATTCAGCGCGGCACCGGGTGTTTTGACAGATGCTTCTGACCAGCCGGAAAAAACCATGGAGTTTGCCGGATGATTATCATCGAACCCCTCAAATGGAACGCTGAGATCATCAATTCTCACCTGTGCCGAGCCTTCTGTCTGCCCAATATGACGGGTCACATCCGCGCGGCGGGTATAGACAACTGGGAAGGAATTGGTTTCCCTGTCATATTGACCGTGAAAAACCACATAGGCGCTGGTAATAAATTTTGCATACAACTTTACCAGTTCATCAGCGGTAATCTCCGGAATATTGTCAAAATCATATGGTTCAGATGAAAGAACGACATTGCCATCTTCACCGGTCGTATTCAAATACCATCCGGCAAAAGTCGCGTTCGGATCCTGCGGATTCACCGGATTCTGGGGCGCTACAGGTTTTTCTCCGTTCTTGATCGTCTGGGTTGTAATATCTTTTCCCTGATCATCATACAGGATGTAATCAACATAATCCTGATACTCATCCAGTGTATAGAATCTGTACGTGCGCAGATGTGTTTCTTGTGTCACAATATAGACAGAGAAGCTTTCCGCGCTGAACGCAAGGGTGTCTTCCCTGACTGTAAAGTTCCTGATTTCTTCCCTGGTTCCGTCATCATGGACATGCCACAGGCTGATACGTCTTCCCTCGTCCTTTGCTTCAGCAATAGCCTCGTCTCGGATCGAGACAGTAATCGGCTGATCTCCCGGCTGATATTCCCCGCCATTGTTGTAGATTGAAATATCATACGCAGCAATGGTTTCTTCGTATTCCCTGAAATCAGCATAATTCACGCTGACGTCTGTCGCTTCCGCGGTGGCATT
>CADBNG010000419.1 GCA_902795985.1 uncultured Lachnospiraceae bacterium | reverse complement strand
TCCTCCTTTTTCGCGTTGTAAGCGCCCATATCACGGGCATAGAGAACCCCGCCGATCAGCGCAAGAACCAGCGTTAAGGCGGCGATAATCCATTTCCATTTTACGAACCCGCAAAAAAGGTCCCGCAATCCGCATTTTTCAAACATAGTATTCTCTCCTGTCGTTGTTCCGCATTATCCTTTCAAAACCGCTTCCGGGGGGATCGCCCCGGGGGAACGGGTCCGGAAGGAATACTTCCGGGCGCATACGGCGGCTGCGAAATACCCCGCGGCCACTACAAGCCAGAACTGCGCGTAAGTCAGAAACGCGATCCATCCGGTGGCTTCCGCCCTCGGCGAGAAAAACAGGCCGAGAAGCGATGCCAGAAGGATCATCCGCAGCAGAACGGACCGCTGTTTCAGAAGGTATGTCATCACGATCAGCAGGATGCCCAGGACAAAGCTGAAAGCGAATACCCCGGGAAATCCTCCGTCCGCGTAATTTTCCAGCAGATAAGCCGATCCTTTTCCCCAACCCTGGAGGTACTTTTCCGGATCAATCACATAATAGGAACTGTGGGCAAGGCTGTTTCCGTAAACCGCCTTGATCACGCTGTTGGTGCTGCCGATATCCGGATTCCCGAAAAACCGCTGGCCGAAGCTCCCGTAAAGGAAATAATCCAGGAAGGGGCCGAAGGTATAATTCTTCGGAACGGTATCCGGCAGATCCGGCATGGCCCGGACCACGGAACGCACCGTATCAAACGTGACGCCCTGGTTGTAAAAGAACCGCTGGAAGTAATACAGGAATCCTCCTTCCGCTGCTTTGTTCAGCCGGATGGAAGCGTAAACCCCCAGAAAGGCAATCCCGGCCGGCGTGCCGATTACCATAGCCGCCTTCTCTTTCCTTCCGATCCACTTTTCCGTGCTTCCGGCCGTATCCCGAAGGATGAAATAAACGATCGAGAAGATCAGCCGCAGGATGACCGGATTGCGGATGCCGATCAGGAAGGACGGAACCGCGTCCAGCAGGAAAATCAGCAGGGCGCAGACCGCCGTGCGCTTCTTCGGCAGGGTCGCCAGGAAAAGGCACAGGGCGTATTTCGCCATGGCGCCCAGCGTAATGACCGCGTAGGGCATCGGGCTGGAGTATTCCAGGAAAAACTCGTTGTAGCTGCGTCCCTGCATGAAGGACAGCTGGGCAATTCCTTCCGCAAAGGAAGCCGCTATCGTTACCAGGAACAGAACCAGAGAAACCACTGCCAGACTCTCCGCAAAAGCGCTCCGGTATTCCTCGGAAGGCTGCAGGCGGTGAGGCCGTTCTTTCCGGAACGTTTTTCTGTATTCCAGCCGCCGGATGATTCCGTCGCCGATCCAGGCGCCAAGACGCAGCGCCAGCAGCGCAAGGAAAATCATGTGCAGCGAGGTCCGGGTGGCCTCCGTCCCGTACCATCCGGCCCAGGAAGCATCCCCTTTGAAAAGGTTGATCATCGGCCGGCCCAGCAGGAACGTAAAAATCGAAAGGTGGAAAAACAGGAAAATATATCTCGTCTTCCCTTCCGCAAAGCCGAAGAACAGGTTGCTCACGAAAAACGTCAGGATCCCGGACATCATAAAGCCGTACCGGCCCGTCGTCATTCCGGCGGCGTAAAGACCGATCCCTATCATGAACAGTGTGTACCGCAGGAGCGCGGCAGTCTGCCTGCCCGTTTCGGGCCTTGCGCTGTGTCTCAAACTACAACTCCCATTTAAAGACCGTTTTGAACAGGTTGTTCCGGTCGTTGGCGAATACCCGGTGGATGTCCGATATGGACCGCACCGGCGCGTCCTCTTCCAGTATGGCGGACAGCCGGATCTGCATCTCTTCCGACTGCATCAGGCGGACCGCCTCCTCAAAATCCGCGGCTCCGGAGCGGGAACAGCCGATCAGCGTCAGTCCCTTTTCCAGCACCAGACGGGTAAAAATCTCCACCGGATATTCCGAAACGCCCAGAAGCAGAACCGTTCCCTGGGGTTCGACGCGGCGGACGATGTCCGCGGCCGCCTTTTCCGAGCCTTCCCCGCCGCAGCACTCAAACGCGTGGTCCACAGCGAGCTCTCCCGGAACCTGGTCGGAATACCAGGTCTCATCCGCGAAGGAGAACATCGGCAGCTTCTGCCGGTTATGGCCGATCACTGTCAGCTTCGTTTCGGGGTGAAGGACCTTCAGCACGTTGGCCAGCACATAGGCCAGGCTTCCGTCTCCCCAGATCCCGACCCGGTTTCTTCGGGAATGGGCGGCCTTTTCCCATCGTGTCACCGCATGGACGGCCACGCTGACGTATTCCGTTACCGCGGCAACCTTCGGCGGGATATTCCCGATCCGGACCAGCCGGTCGGCCGGGAGGGTGATCAGCTCCTGCATGAAGCCGTCGATCCCGCTGGAATGGAAGGCCGAACCTTTCCGGTAGTTTTCATAGATCTCATCGTCGGGCTCCGCGGGGATATTCGGTACGGGAACCACCTTTTCGTCCGGCGAAAACGTCCCGGAGGGATCGAAAACCACCCGGCCGCAGCATTCATGGATCAGCGCCATCGGAAGCTTCTCCGACAGAGCCGAGGGATCCCGCAGGCCGAAATAATAGCGCTGGTCGGCCCGGCAGATGCTCATATATTCCGGCCGGACAATCACACCGCCCCCTGCCGGGATATCCCGGTAATCGGCAGCAATCACTTTTGGCCGGATCAGCTGGTAAACGTAATTAATCAAGCATTGCTCCTTTGATCATGGCCTGGGCAATCTTCAAATCCCCGGGCGTGGTGATCTTCAGGTTGGTATCGGAGCCTGCCGCAAGGCGGACCGGATAATTCCGGACCACGCAGATCTTGCAGGCATCGGTCATAACGGCCTTCTCTTCCTCACTGAGGGAAAGATAAAGCTCTTTCAGCAGGGACATCCGGAAGCTCTGGGGGGTCTGCCCCTGATACATCTGCTTCCGGTCCGGTACGGAGGAAATCACTTCTCCGTCCGCGGAACAGACGATGGTATCCACCGCCGGCACCACCGTATCCACAGCGCCGTACCGCTGCGCCAGATCGATATTTTCCTCGATCATCCGCAGGGTGACAAACGGACGGACCGCATCATGGGTCACGATAATATGCTCTTCGCTTTCCCCGTGGTCTTCCTCAATCTTCCTGATCACGTTGAAAAGGGTCGTATTCCGGTCGCTTCCCCCGCAGACCGCCGTGATTTTATCCGCCGCGTGAGGGGTGTACCTGCGGATCATATCCTGCAGGTAAACGATCCAGTCCTTATGGATGCCGATATAAACAGCATCAAAACGGGTGCAGGTCAGAAACTTTTCCAGCGTATGGATCAGGATCGGTTTGCCCCCCAGATCCATAAACTGCTTCGGCAGGGATTCGCTTCCCATCCGCTGCCCGGTACCGCCTGCCAGTATCGCTCCGAAAATCATACTCTCCTCCGTTATATCTGATACTCTTTTCCGTCTGTGTATTCACTGCCGGAACCGGAAAAGGTCACTCTTCGTCAAACAGATCTCTCCACTGCCGCAGGATTGTCTCCTTGGAAAAACGCTCCAGGTCGTCCTGCGAGTGCTCCGACATACTCTGCCGCCGGTCCGGATCCTCAATCAGGGAAATCATCGCGTCCGCCATGGCGTCCGTATCATAGGGCTCGATCAGCAGTCCGTTGACTCCCTCCGTGACGATTTCCCGCGGGCCGGTCCGGATGTCGAAGCTGACGATCGGCAGCCGGTTCGCCTTGGCCTCCAGAAGAACCATCGGCATTCCCTCGGCATAGGACGGAAGCACGTACATGGCGTATTTCTCATAGTAGCGGTGCATTTCGTCCACGGTGCCAAGAAGATGCACATTCTCCCCGATTCCGAACTCCGCGATCAGCTCCTCCACCATGGGGCGGCTGTCGCCGTCGCCGTAGATGTCCAGATGCCAGTCGGGATGCTTTTCCGCCACCGGGGCAAAGGCCTTTACCAGCAGGTCGAAGCCTTTTTCCGGTCCGATCCGGCCGGCGCTGACAATCCGTTTCGAGGAAAGGTCATATCCCCCGGACACGGCAATTTCCGGTTCGATCCAGTTGTAAATGGTCCGGATCTTCTTCCCGGGCAGCCGGTACTTTTTCATATATCCGTTCCGGCTGTAATCCGTCAGGACCACGGTCCGGTCACATTTGCGCGACGTATACCACCGCATGAAGATCAGGTCTCTTCTTCCCGGCCGGTTCATAAAGCCTTCGTGATCCGAGAAGACCAGCCGGACGCCCTTTTTCGCACAGGTGCTGGAGATCAGCCAGCCCGGATAGTTTCCCTGGATCAGTACGGTATCGATGCCGTTTTCCGAAAGCCAGGCCGGCAGCTTCTTCTTAATCTCCCGGCGCATGTACCGGAGCCGGTCGGGCCGGTCCAGCAGGACGTTGTAGCGCACCTTTTCCGCCAGTTCGAAGGCCGGGGCTTTTTCCACCTGATAGATTCCGGTCAGATACACCTCATAGTATTCCGACAGGGCATTGGCCAGGGAAGCGCTTACCCGTTCGATCCCGCCGTGCAGGGACATATCCAGATCAATAATGCATAGTTTTTTCATACTGTTTCAGCCCGGTGCGGTCTTCTTCTGCTGCATCCGCCACAGAATCCGATAGAATGGTACGCCGGCCTTTAAAGCCGCTGCGGCAAACCGTCTCGTTTTCTGAAAGTACGGACAGCCGGCAATGGAACGCCAATTGGCCTTTAAATAGTCTCTGACCCGTCCGTATTCCGGCAGCGAAGCCGGATCCTTTACGGCCAGCATCCGGTCGAAAACCATGAAATATGCCCAGTCCAGCCGGAACCGCGCTTCCGGCAGCCGCTCCGGGGCATTCCTTTTTACCTTCTCCAGCACCGCCTCGCAGGAAGTGACCGCGTCCATGGACCTCGGGTTGTACCCTTCGCTCATGGCGCTGCCGGCCCGGTGCCGGTAGACGCAGACCGGCTTTGAAACCGCTGCAACTCTTTTTGCCTGAAGATACAGATCCGGGGCTATGTACAGGTCCTCGTAAATCTGTCCCTCCGGGAAACGACAGTTTTCAAACAGCTCTCTTCGAAAGAGTTTACCCCAGACGAAGCCGCTGATTGCTTCTCCTTTAAGCACTTCCGAAAGGGCTTCGCTCCCGGAAAAGATCCGGACTTCCGGATATGTCTTCCAGGATACTTTACGGTTTCCGTAATCTTCCAGAAAACCGCCTGCGGTAATCTCCGCATCCGCCGTCCGCATCAGACCGTAAAGGGTTTCACACATATCGGGCAGTGCGGTATCATCGCCGTCCAGGAACAGGATATACCGGCCTTTCGCGGCATCCAGCCCGGCATTGCGGGCCGCGCTCTGTCCTCCGTTTTCCTGATGGAGGACCCGGATGCGGGGGGCTTCCTCCGCCAGCCGGTCGCACAGCTGCGGGCACCCGTCCGGCGACCCGTCGTCCACCAGGAGGATTTCCAGGTCCGGAAAGGTCTGGCCGAGCAGGGAACGGACGCATTCCTCCAGGTATTCTTCCACCTTATGGACCGGTACTATCACCGATATTGTCTGTTCGCTCATGCTCTCTGCTAACTCCCGCGGATCAAGGGGGTCTGTCCCTTTTGATCCCTTCGTTGTCTTTCAGCCGGCCCGTGAGGCCAGGATTCCCCGGATCCGTTTCATCATCTCTTTGAACGCATCCGGCTCAAACAGCACGTTCACGGCCGTCACCACGGCCAGGCTGACGACAGCATACAACACCGCCCACAGGAACCAGCTGCCCCATCCGGTCATGACCTGAGGAACAAAGCGGATTCCAAGGAAGACCAGCACCGCGGCGGCAGCGGCATTGCGCAGCAGCCGGAAGGCGGTCCGGCGAAGCGTTCCCGGAAGGAAATACTTCGCGTTGTACAGGATCGTATCCGTGCTCCGGTACAGGTACGACATACAGGTGCCAAGCAGGACACCGTAAATGCCGAGGGGAAAGATCAGCACCAGCGAAACCGCAATGTTGATGGCCGCTTCCGCAATGGCCCTTCCCTGGGTCTGCTTATAATGCCCGGCAGCCAGGATCATGGTCAGCCCCGGCACCCGGACCGACTGCAGCACCCCCAGCGAGGTGAACAACGCCACCAAACCCCATCTGGTATAAACCGCCGCGTCCGGAAACTCCGTACTGTACAGCGTAATAAACGGATACAGCAGTCCCGCCATACAGATATAGGCCGTAAATACCAGAATAAAGCAAAAGTACTCATACACGCTGAAGCTTTTTTCCAGCGCGTTCCTGTCTCCCAACGACAGGATCTGTCCGAAGGAAGCGCAGATCCCGTTCGAAAGCGACAGAAACAGGGCGATCAGGGCATATCCCACCAGCGCGTAAACGCTGTAAACACTGACTTCCTGCAGCGCATTGACGCTCAGCAGCAGGGTCAGCAGGATGATGTCCGTATTGTTGCAGATCATCCCCACAACCTGGTGCAGCAAAGCCGCGCCTTTCTGGGACACCGATTCCAGCAGCGGCGGAACGGACAGATCCAGCTTCGGATAATGCCTCCGCACATACACCACCACTGCTCCGCACCGGAGCACATACACGGCGGCTGCCGCCGCTTTCACCGCCAGGGCGGACGCCCCGGCCCGGATCAGCGCCACCGATACGACGGTCAGGATCACGATCCCCGCCGTCTGAATCAGCGCCAGCACATAGCTTTTCTGATCCGCCGTCAGCAATACCCGGTATTTTCCCAGAATGAAATAGTCGACAATTCCCGAGAGGGAAAGGACCAGGATCATCACGCGGATGAACGTGACATCCGTAATCTCATTCTTTACGATAAACGGATAGGCTGTTATCAGTATCACGTCCAGGATGACAAAAATCAGTCCCGAACGCAGGTAAAATTTCTTTGCCGCCGATACGATGCCGCTTACGGCCTCCGTATCGTTTTCCGCCAGCGGCCGGTACAGGGCCACAATACTCGCGGCGCTTACCCCGGCTTCCACCAGCCCCATATAGGTGATGAACTGGCCGATCGAGGAAACCAGACCGTTCACGGCCGAGCCGTACGCCGCCGTGAAGAACCTGGGAACAATAATCCCGGATATGGCGGTCACCAGCTGCAGGAGCAGGCTGGTCAGGGCGTTTTTCAATGCCTGTCTGGTTCTCAATGCGGAACTTCCTTTTTACACGTTTCTGCTTCCATTCACCGGACCGGAGGCCGGCCTTATACCATCTTCGTTCCCCGAATTATACTTCGTCCCTTCAGTTAATCCGCTTTTACGCTTTCAGGCCGGCCGTAAAAAGGCTAATCGCCAACACAGTAATACTTCCCCTTATACTTCAGATAACTGTTCTCCGTATCCAGCACTTCGTAATCGTGATGGCACACCCTCTTCTCTTCCGGCGGCAGCTGCATGTAATCCCCGAAAGCCATGCGCAGGTACTCGTCGTACCCGGCCGGCATCGGCATTGAATGCCCTTCGAATTCCATCCGCACCACCGGCTCGAAACACCTTTTCGGGTATTCGTTCTGCATGTAGCCGGGTCCCGAACAGAGTTCCGTGATCTTCTCACAGTCCTCGATGGGATACTTCGTCATCTGCTTTTCGCAGAAGCGCCACAGCCGGTACCGCCACGACACGGGCTTTACGACCGCCAGCGCGGCCTTTCCCAGCATCTCTGCGGCCTTTCCGTGATTGGTCGGCGCTTTTCCCACGATAAAGAGGGAATACATCAGCGCCCACATTTTCTGGAGCTTCCGCCTCCACCCGGAAGGACAGCCGTCGAGCGGCAGGATATCCAGCATGATGCCGTGACGGATATCCAGGTCCTTCTGATAGGTCTTGACGAAGGCCGTCCCGTTGTCACAGATCGTCAGGAACTGGTTCTGCGTGACCTGATCCTTCGTCGTATATTGAATAGAGTATCTCGGGCTGTCCTGCCAGAGCTCTTTCAACCGTTCATAATCCTTCCGCGGCATGAATCCGTCGATGTCGTCATCCCACGGAATGAATCCCTTGTTCCGCACCGTCCCGATACAGCAGCCTCCGCAGAAAAACCAGGTCAGACCGTTCTTTTTGCAGAACTCATCGAAGTACAGCGCCATCTCCAGGCTTTTTTCCTGCAGGGCCCGGGTCTGTTCCGGGGAGATCTCATGATGGGACATAGGCTCTTCCTCCGATCAGTCCGAGGATCGTCCCGACCCCGTAGGACACATGCAGGATCAGGAACAGGAACGGTGCCAGCGCCATCCAGCCGGATCCTTTCCATTCCCTTGCGCCGAGGATTGTGCTCCCCACCGCAAAGATCAGGTACAGTCCCCACATCACCGCTGCCAAGCCCCAGTGACCGAAGGCCGCCAGAACGGTGGTCAGGATGATGCCGCAGACAAATCCCGCCGGCACCAGGTGATACAGGGAAATGCAGCCCGGACAGATCTTCAGGGTTGTTCCGATCCAGTACCCGTTGCTGAATTTCTGGCGGACCATGCTTTTTACGTCCGCCCTGGCATACTGCCAGGAGACGATTTCCGGATCCAGGCAGAAGCGATAGCCCGCCCTGCCCATCCGGTAGTGGAGCTCGTTGTCCTCTGTCCGAAGAAGGCCTTCGTTGAAATCTCCGGCCTTTTCAAAGACTTCCCGCCGGTATGCCGCATGGAAAAGGGTTTTGACATACTCCTTTTCCCGGCTGTGCCGGCCTTTCCCGATGCTGCTGCCGAACAGGGAATTCTCCACCATGAGGAGCATCCGGTTCTTCGGCGTGTCCTTTTCGGCAATGCAAGGTCTCCGCCCTCCGGTGATCCATTCGCCCTGCTGCTGATCCCGCATATTCAGAGCCGTAAACTCTGCCGGGATATGGGCATGGGCGTCGATCCGTATCACAACGTCTCCGGCAGCGGCATGAACCGCCGCGTTCCAGCCGGCGGCCTGAATCCGCTTCGGATTGTCCGCCACTTTTATGTCAAGGTATTCCGCCCGGTTTTCCCGGGCAAACCGTTCCATCACTTTTCGGGTACCGTCTTCGGACCGGCTGTCCACCAGGACGATCTCGGTCTGATCATGAGGCCAGGTCTGGGCTTTTATGTCCTTCAGAAGCTCTCCTATGATCTTTTCTTCGTTGTACGCGATCACGCACAGGGAGACGGTTTCCGGCTTCATGTCTTTCTCATTTCAGAACGGCGCCTGCGGTGCGGAAAATAATCTTCAGATCCCGCAGCAGGGAAAACCGTTCGATGTCCTCCAGGTTGTACTTCATTTTTTCGGGAAGGATCTTCTCAATGTAATGCTTCACCGGATCCTCCGCGGAGTCGAGTTCTTCGCTCTCCTCCCTGTATTCGATACTGGCATTGGCCGTAACGCCTGCCGGTACCAGCAGTGTCGCCATCATCTCCGGTGTGTAGTATTCCACGTACCGGGGAACCTCCGGCCGGGTCCCGACGAAGGACATTTCTCCCTTCAGGACGTTCACCAGCTGCGGCAGCTCATCCAGGCGGTATTTGCGGATCACCTTCCCGACCTTTGTGATCCGTTCGTCCCCGGAAACGGTCAGCTGCAGCTCCTCGTTCCGGGCGACCTTCATGGAGCGGAACTTCAGGATCAGGAAGTACTTTCCGTAGCTTGTGACCCGGATCTGCCGGTAAATCACCGGTCCTTCGGAGTCCGTCTTCACCATGACCGCCACAACCAGGAAAACCGGCGAAAGCACCGCAAGGAGGATCAGCGAAGCGGCCACGTCAAAGCAGCGCTTGCAGGCCAGAGAGGCTTTCTTCCCGCAGAGAATATCATAATATTTCCGAACCTCGGGCGTCCGCATCCTCTCCGGAAGCTCTTCCCACTTGCGAAGGATCATTTCAGGTAATCTTTCAAAATACTCTTATACGTGTTGATCAGGTAAGCGGCCTCACGGTCCGTCATCTTGGTATACAGCGGCAGCGTGACCTCGTTCTCGTACATGCCGTAGGCGTTCGGATAATCCTTGATGGAAAAGCCCATGTTCTTATACGCGGTCAGCAGCGGGAGCGGCTTGAAATGCACGTTGCAGGCAATGCCGCGGGCTGCCATTTTATGGATGATCATATTCCGGTCGTCCAGCGAAGCGCCGGGGATCCTCGTCATATAAAGATGCCCGGAGGAACGGTACTGATCCGTATAGTGGGTGAGGCAATGAACGCCCATCGGCCGGAAAGCCTCGTCATAAGCTTCGATCAGCTCCCGGCGGCGGAGCAGCATCTGCGGATAACGCTCCAGCTGGGCGATGCCGATGGCCGCCATAATATCCGTCATATTGAACTTGTACCAGGGGCCGAGAACGTCATATTCCCAGCTTCCCATGGTGTTGCGCTTCAGGGCGTCCCGGCTCTGGCCGTGCAGGGATAACAGCTGGAAACGCTGGTATATCTCATCATTGTCGGCATCGGGAATATTCCAGGTGACCGCTCCGCCTTCAGCGGTCGTATAGTTTTTGACGGCATGAAAGCTGAAGCTGGTGAAATCGGCGATGGAACCGATCATCCGCTCCTCTCCGCGGAACATTCTTTTCGCGCCAAGCGCGTGCGCGGCATCCTCGAGCACGGCGACCCGGCCGATGGCTTCCTGCATATCGCCGTTGGCCTTAAAGAGGCTCCGTTTGCTTTCCACGATGCCCATAATCCGCTCATAATCGCAGGGAACCCCGCCCACATCCACAGGAATGATGGCCTTGGTATGTTCGTTGATCGCCGCTTCCAGCGCGTCATAATCCATCTCCAGGCTGTCTTTCTGCGTGTCGATCAGGATGATCTTTGCCCCGACATGCTGGATCACGGATGCGCTGGCCGTATAGGTATAAGCGCTGGTAATCACCTCGTCGTCCTCACTGCCGCCGGCATTCGCCCCGATTCCCATCAGGCGCAGGCTCAGCTCTCCGCAGGCGGTCTGGCTGTTCAGGCAGACGCAGCGTTCCGATTCCAGGTAGTCCGCGAGCAGGCCTTCCAGCTTTTTGACCTTCGGCCCGGTGGTAATCCAGCCGCTTTTCAGCACCTCCACCACTTCCCGGATTTCCGCATCGGAAATATCCGGTGTGCAGAAAGGAATGCTCATAACCTTATCGGAAAGATAACTGTTGATATCAAGTTCCATAGAATCCTCCTGTTTTCAACCGCTGCCCGGAAAAGCACCTCTTTTCCCGCATCGGATTTGTATTGTTTTCAGGAACCGAAGTTCCGTATCGTTCCCGTTTCAGAATCTGTCTCAGACAAGAAGGACAAGTCCCAGCGCCCGGATACTGTTTTCCCTGCAATAGCGCAGCCCGTTCCCCACGGCTGTCCGGCTGGTCCTGCCGGGTCGTTCGATCAGAAGGGCTGCTCCGGTACTGGCCATTTTTTCCACGGAAGCGGCATCCGCAAGAAGCCGTTCCCCTGCATGAAGCGCAATACCCTTTTTCTCAAGCAGCTCCTTCAGCTGCCCGGCAAACTGCTTCTCCGGCTCGCCGAAAACGGTGCCGGTGGCATAAAGTTCCGTAATTCCGGCATTTTTCGCGCTCAGACAGATATTGGCGGCAATCACCTCCGGACTGTCTTCGCTGCCATGCCATTTCCGGCTGATCGCCCGGTCCGGTCCGGTTTTTTTCCGTCCGGCGGGATCCGCCGCTTTTCCGAGACAGGGAACCAGGAACAGTTCCGCTGTATCGTCTTCCCTGCGGAGCTTTCCGCTGAAGACATAATACAGCGCCAGCAGAACGGCCATTCCGATCAGGCCGGCCCCTGCTCCCAGGATACCGTATCGGATCAGCGAGCGTTTGCTGAGTTTCGTACCGGAAGACGTTGTCTTCGCCGGTGTTTCCCCTGTCCGGGACTTTACGGTCTGAAGCGCTTCCCGGACCGCCTGGGGATCCCCGGCCGCCATGGTTTTTGTGACAAAGGACAGGGCATCCTCCGAAAACGTCTTCTGGATATTGTTCATGGAATTGGTCATGGAGTACAGGTTGTCGACTGCCTGTTTCTGCAGCTGGAAAAGCTCCTGTCCCTCCGTCCCGGAGGTATAGGCTCCGGTTTCCGTGATCTGCGCGGAAGAGCTGATGCCGGCCGAAAGGATACGGTCCTTTACTTCCGACACTTCCGCTTCACAGGATGCGGCCTCTTCGCCATAAACCCGGATCCGCACAATTCCGCTTGAGAGTTCCTCCGTCTGGGAAATACGGATTTCATCGGTCTTCTTTTCTTTGGAATCCTCCTCAACAGAGCCGCTCACCGAGAAGACCATCCGTCCGCTGTACTGCTCCTCCGCCCCCTGCAGAATATCCGCGCAGGTGCTTAAGGCGCTTTTGACATCATCCTCTCCGCCGGAAACCAGCAGCGAAACACCGCTCTCGTACGCGTTGTTCGGATCCAGCTGCATCACTTCCGCGTTCTGCACATATTCCCGCTGGGCGTCCGCAAGGATCAGATATTCCAGATATAAGGACACCGCAGCCTGATCAAAGCTGCTGAAAGATTCCGCTTTTCCGGCCGCTTTGGACGGCGCCGTCTGCCTTCCTGCGGAAACCGCCTTGTATCCGCCCAGGACAAGCGCGCCGATCACGAGGGCTGCAACCAGCCATTTCCACCTGCTTACCAGAAACCAGAAAAGGTCTGAACTTTTTACGACTCTGTCCTGCACCATATTCCCTTATGCCTCATACTCCGTTTTCCGCCGTCTTCAGCCGCGGCTGATCTGCGGCCCCTTCCTCCGATTTTTATTTCTGAACACAACACAAACCGGACTGATGGCCCCTTTTCTTCCGGAGCCGATCAATCTTCCGGCAATTGTTCTTCTGAAAATAAAAAGCGTTAAGCGGATTTTTCCGCTTCCTGAATTATAGACGATATGAGGCTGTTTTTCAATACACGGCTTTTCCCTCCCCCGCCGGCACAATAGTGACAGGGACCTGGCGCTGTTTTTTCTTTTACCCGGGATCCAACCATTTTGCCGGAAGAAGACGATTCATCGCATAAAAAACGAGCCCAAAGGCAGCCCTTTGGACTCGTTTCAATTGAACGGTTATGGCTCTTACTTCTGATACAGCGCACAGATCAGTTCAACGCATTTGTCAAACGGAACCGTGTCGGAATTCAGGACCAGGTCGTACTGATCGGGATCATTCCAGTCCATACCGGTATAATGCTTATGGTAGGCCCTTCTGGACTTGTCGGTCTGCTTTAAGACCTTGGTGGCCGCTTCCCGGGTGATGTTCAGGGAAGACATGGCCCGCTGAATACGGTTCTCCACGCTGGCGTGGATGAAGACCGAAACGACGTCCTTCTTCTCTTCCTTCAGGACATGGCCGGCACAGCGTCCGACGATTACGCAGGATTCCTCCTCCGCGATTTTTTTAATCAGGTCGAACTGTGCCTGGGCGACCGTTACGCTGGTCTGGGGCGGAGAACTCGGAGAGGTATAGAAGAACGCAGCCTGTGATTCCGAAAGCTGGAAGCGGGAAACCGGTTTTTCATCGTTCTTTTCGACGGATTCAAAGCCGATCCCTTTGTTTTCAGCAACATTGGTAATCAGAAAGCGGTCGTAATAAGTAATGCCCAGCTTCTCCGCGACGGCCTGAGCGATCTCGTTTCCGGCGCTTTCAAATTCACGATTGACGGTAAGAATTCTCGGTGCCATGACTACCTCCTTTTCTATGATGCGGGTTCGCATTTGCTTAAGAGTCCGACCGGCATCCGAAACGATGGTGCGGAAAAGGATCTGCCTGTCTTCTTCTCTTATAACAATTATCTATAGTATTATAATACCACCGCCATCATGGAAAAACAAGTATTTCATCACCTGTTCCGTATATCCGAAGTCCGTTTACGCCTCTTCCTTTCTCTTCTTTCCCCAGCCGCAGATCGAGAGGAACCAGGGGCCGACATGAACGCCCAGAATCGGCGTCACGCAGATGAATTCGATCCTCGTTTCCGGATCGACGGCCGCTTCCAGCATCTCCTTTAAGATAGGAAGGTCTTCCGTATTCGCGGCATAATCACAGAAAATCAGCTTCGGTACACCTTCAATACCGGACTGACGGACGTATGCGTCCACCAGCTTTTTGATCGCCGCCTGTTTGCCCCGGGTCTTGCTGACAACCTGGAGGGCGCCTTCATCGTCGATAATCAGGCCCGGTTTGATGTTCAGCATCGTGCCGACAACCGCCGCCGCCTTTGACACACGGCCGCCCTTGTGCAGGTAATTCAAATCCCCCACGATAAAACGATGGCAGACATACTTCGCGTGCTCTTCGAGCCAGAGGGCGTTTTCCTCGAGGCCCATGTTCTTTTCATCCCGGTTAAGCGCGGCGGTCAGCGTCAGGATGCCCTGTCCGCAGGTTCCGGAAAGGGAGTCCACCACGCGGATCGTCCGGTCCGGGAATTCTTCCTTTAACTGATCGGCGGCCATCCGCGCGTTGTCGAAGGTCGCGGACATTCCGGAGGAAAAGCACAGATACAGGATGTCGCAGCCGTTTTCCAGCTCCGGAGTCCAGCATTCGATATAACGATAAGGCGTAATCTGAGTCGTACTCACATCCGCGTCGCTTTTCTGCGCTTCGAAAAGCTCTTTGCAGTATTGTTCATGATCCGGGCTTTCCGTATGGAAAGTATAGGATTTTCCGTTCAGCAGGTAATCCATCGGTATGATGCGGATATCATACTTCGCGTAGTCATCGTGCGGCAGATCCGCTGCGGAATCGGTATAAATCAGATAAGACGCCATATTCTTTCTCCTTTTCGTTACGGGCAGGATTTCCTCTGCCCCGCCATAATCCGGCGCGTTTTCCCGCTGCCGGTTCCGGCGTGATTATACTCTTTTCTTCCGTATCATGTCAACGCAGGATTCGGCATCTCTCCCCGCCGGCTGCAGTCAAGTAATCATTGCCGAATCATCTTCCATGAAATCCACTTATCGTTTTTCTCATCTCTCATCAGACATACCTCGTCCTCTTCTTCGAACAGGACAG
>CADBNG010000418.1 GCA_902795985.1 uncultured Lachnospiraceae bacterium | reverse complement strand
TGGCAGATCGTCAGTGAAGATAAGTCCGAGAGTCTGGTGAATCTGGTCGTCAAATCCCCGCAGCCGAATCCGGCTCCGCTGCATCTGCGCCTGAAAGGTCTGGATCCGGAAGGTGTCTATCGCATTGAAGAGGATATCCATACCTTCACCGGTGCCGCGTTGATGTATGGCGGCTATACTTTCCCGCCGATGATGGGCGATTATCCTGCTGTTCAGCTGCATATCCGCCGTGAGGATCAGGCGAAGTGAAATACTGGCTGCGTCGTTTCATCCGGGAAGAGCGGGCAAAGATCAGGGAAATGTCCTTCAAAGAGGCTGCCGGATATATCTGGCAGTACTTTGGGCTTTTTATTGTGCTGGGCATCGGGCTTCTCTGGCTCATTGTCTGGGGGATCATACGTTTGATCGCCGGTCCTCCCGAATACCAAATCTACGCCGCTTTTGCCAATACGCCCAATAATGCATCCAACGGTTCAAAGATATGGCGTGATTTTGTTGACTATTCCGGATACGACACAAAGGAGAAGCAGGTCGAGTTCAACAATAATATGTTTTTTGATTACACCAGAAATCAGGCACGGGGCAATGAATACTACAATTCTTTTGTTGCTCTCGTTGATACCGGGACACTGGATCTCATCACGATGCCTCCGGATCAGCTGGCTCCGCTCGGACAAAGCGGGCGTCTGATGGATTGGGATCTGGAACAATGCGCTGAACTCAGGGAAAAATATGCTGACCGTCTGATCTGGTATGAACCGCCGGAATATGAGGAACAGACGGAACCGGTCCCGGTCGGGGTCGATATCAGTGACAGCCGTCTTATCAGCGAATACCGGATCTACGGCGGCAGCTGCGCGCTGGCTATCGGAGCCAACAGTCAGCGGCTGGACGCGGTGGCTTTGTTCCTGGACTTTATTTTCGCTGACACCACCGGGGCTGAGGAGTGAGATATGCATGAAATCATTGGCAGTTTGATCAGCAATGAAAGCCTTTTCGGCAGGATCATGACGCGGATCGGTACAGTCATTGCCGCGAATCTGATGTTTGTTCTCTTCAGTTTTCCGGTGGTAACTGCCGGCGCTTCCCTGGCCGCGCTTTATCATACGATGCTGAAGATGCTGCGCAGCAAGGATGCCATCAATCCGTTTACACAATTCTGGGCAGGGTTTAAAGGAAACTTCAAACAGGCGACAATTGTCTGGCTGATCTCGCTGGCGCTGACCGCTTTCGGTTATTTTGATTTACAGATCTGCAGACAGGCAGGCGGATTTATCGGCAGCATCCGTTATGGGATCTATGCGCTGGGGATCATCCTCTTTATTATCCTGATCTACCTGTTCCCGACCATGGCGGCCTTTACGGACAGCATCCCGAATTTGATCCGGAACAGCATTTATTTTGCCATCCGCAGGCCTTTCAAACTGCTGGTCAACCTGTTTTTCCATTTTTTTCCGATGTTTCTTACCTTTACCGACAGGCACTATCTGCCGCTCTATGCCTTCCTGTGGGTGATGTTCGGTTTCGGTGCGATCGCCCTGCTGACATCCAGCCTCCTGCTGCCGGATTTCGAACCGTATCTTCCGCTGGTGGATGAATGCGGTGATTTTATTCTCGATCCTGAAGGGAAACCTTATATGCCGGGAGATGAAGACAAAATTGAAGCTGACCAGCTTTCAACAGAAGCTCCCGAGATGAGTGAGGAAGAGATCCTTGAGGAAATGCGGAAACTGGACGGACTTTGATCAGAGCTCAAAGAATCTGCCTGTTTCGGCGTGAACAAATGAAAAAAGCAGTATGCCGGGATTTCTGTAAATTGTAAATTTCATGTATAATGTTAGTATGTGATTTTATATTGCGGAATGCCACGGAGGATGTTTGAGAGAAACCGCCATTTTAGAGATCGGACAAATTCCGGTTGCTGATCACTGGGACAAAAGTCTGCTTGAGATCGCCGGAGAACCTGTACTGCAGATTTTTGAAAAAACCGGACTGAATAATGTGGATGGTGTTTTCTTCGGCAATATGCTTTCCGGCGCTGTCAACAATCAGCTGCATCTGGGGTCATATCTGGGTGACTGGCTGGGAGCACGGCATACGGAAGGTATCCATGTGGAAACTGCCTGCGGTTCCGGCGCATCTGCGTTTCGCCAGGCAGTGATGGCTGTCGCGTCCGGAGACATAGATACTGCCATCGCGGTGGGAGCCGAAAAAATGACGGATGCTCCGGCTGAAGAGATCA
>CADBNG010000417.1 GCA_902795985.1 uncultured Lachnospiraceae bacterium | reverse complement strand
CTCGTCTTCAATTCCCGGCAGACTTCGGCTGTCGGTCCCGCGCGGGACGCATCGCGTACCGCACGGGATCGCCCCGGAGACACCGGATCAGCGGCCTGCCGCCCGGTGTCTCCGGGGAGGCCGATGTCTGCCTTCCCGTCTTCCGTTCCCCCGTAACCCCGCAGGCCTGGAGGCGGCTGCCGCTGCGTCTCCGGCGACGGGAACGCCCGCCGGCCCGCTGTCACGGAGACACCGGATCAGCGGCTTGTCCGCCCGGTGTCTCCGGGACAGCACTGGGACGGCGAAGGCGGTCGCGTCGCAGGGGACGCATGAGCGGCAGGGCTGCCTCCGGCCGAGGACTCAAAATCTTTGCTTTCCGGCTCTGTCCGGAAAGCTTCCTCGTCTTCAATTCATGGCAGACTTCGGCTATCGGTCCCGCGCGGGACGCATCGCGTACCGCACGGGATCGCCCCGGAGACACCGGATCAGCGGCTTGCCCGCCCGGTGTCTCCGGGGAGGCCGATGTCTGCCTTCCCGTCTTCCGTTCCCTTTGACTGCATTGCTCATCTTTGATATGATATACACATAACAGGTACACAAAATATAATTACAAAATATTGATTAGATTCTGGAGGTAAACATGACTCAAAATAAAATACCGACAAGAAAAAAAAGATACCAGATATCCCTATTAATCATGGTTATCATACTGATTCATAGTTTACTATTCGAGTCGTTAGCTTTTGCTGAGAATATACATTCCTTCAAGAATGGAATACTTAAAAGTGAACATTTCTCAATAAATATTCCTGACTCCATTTCTACAATTAGAAATGAAAATGATTCTTTCATTCTGCTACATTCGGAAAAAGAAGACATTTTCTTCTCATTTACTTTTGGAGATGCAACAGGAATTGCACCGGAACAAATACTCGATTATGCAAAAGACAACGTTGATGTAACAGATAAAACATGTATTGCCAGACAATGGGTTTCTTCTGATAACTTGGATCTAATTAGCAGCACCTTAAAACAGACAGCAATTATAGATCGTAACGATATAGAAATGCTCGAATACAGATTCGATGCTAAATTTGATGGACAGCCATGGATTGCTTACAGTACTCTCGTTCATATAAAAGATTCAAACCATATATGTGATATAGACATGTTAGCTGACAACAAGCGGGCCAGAACAGCTATTCTTCATTATATAACGATTATCGACAGTATAACAGTAGATCCTTCCGCCAATCTGGGCGAAGGAGAATGGCTGTGTGAAAACTGCGGGGCGGTGAATTCAGACAATTTCTGCAGCAAATGCGGAACAAAGAAACCGGGTTCCTCTTTCAGTTCAGAAACAACAACATCGCCTGCCGAAACCCAACCCGTAAGCCAACCGGAAACAAGCATCAATAATTCTTCTACTTCCCAGAGGGAAACCAGTGCGCCATACGACAGCATTATTTCAATCGCCAAAGAATTATCAGGATTAATTGCTTACAATGCGAAAGCTCCTGCTGATAGCAACACAGTGAGTGTCACCATTGAAGGTAAAAACGTCCTTGTACATGCGGATTTCAAATACGCCATGGATGTATTCTACGAATTTTACAAAGAATATTTTGACAGTCTTAAAAACTACAATATAGGAAAGATGACATCTTTGGCACTCAAGGCGGATGAAGTTGATGCAGCACTCGAAAAAATTGACGACATGGAATTATCAGATGGCGATATGGCCTACTATATGAGCATCTATACCAAAATATTACAGATCATCGGGGATTTAGGAAGGAACTAATATTTTCGTAGCCCAAAGATCCGGAAAAAGTAACCAACAGAACTGGATAGCAAATGTTCATATAACATAATTCAAATCGAGGATAATATGGACGGAAAAACGGACAAGAAATAATACTCGCCGAAACCCTGCCGGGACCATCTGGGAAACCAATATAACACCAGGGCCGAGATGGCGAGAACATACGGCATCCCGTATCAGCTGCTCAAGGACCGGCTCAGACACAACTGGGATATCGAAAGAGCGCTGACAAGTCCGCTCTGCATCAACAAAGGAAGAGAATGCCAGGACCATCTGGGGAACAGATATTCCTCGATAGCCGCCATGGCCAGGGCATATGGAATCGATGCGGGATCACTGGTAAACAGGCTCACCCAATACGGGTGGGATACGGAGCGGGCACTCACAACTCCCGTGCTACCGAACCGGAAAGCCGAGCAGAAAAAGTGCAGGGATCACAAAGGAAAAGAATATCCGTCAAAAGCAGCCATGAGCAAAGCATACGGAATCCCGCCGAACGTCTTTTACAATCGAATTGCCCAGGGACAGAGCCTGAAAAAAGCACTGACCACCCCGCTGCATACAAACAGCTGCAAGGACCATAACGGGAAAGAATACCCGAGCATGAAAGATATGGCGGAAGCATACGGAATATCATACAAACAATTGACTGGACGGATTAAGAAAGGATGGGATCTGGAAAAGGCTTTGACGGTTCCCGTCGGATGCGGACCTGACGGCAGGCGGATCGAATATCGTGACCACACGGGAAAGGTATATCCGACAAAGACCGCTATGGCAAAAGCTTATGGCATCAGCGATAAGCTGCTCTATGTACGGCTCATAGAGGGCTGGGACCTGGAAAGTGCACTGACAACCCCCGTTGGGCAGGGCAGGCCGGTTAACCCTGAGAAATATAAAGACCATAAGGGGAACGGATTTCCCTCGCTGAAAGCCATGGCGGAAGCACACGGAATACCCTACCGCATATTAACCAGACGGCTCGCGGCAGGGTTCAGCATGGAAGAAGCCCTCACCCCGCCGGTACCGGGAAAAAGGATCAAAAGAAAAAGCGGCCGGTAAACTCATCATCTTCATTCCGTATTATATGCAGAAACCACACCATAAAACAAACGAAGGATAATCTCTGAAATGAATGCTGAAAACCTGTACGGCGGCTCTCTCCCTGAAATCATCCGCGACGGGATCCGGGCGAAAGAGATGCAGCGGCTGCAGCAGGTCGGAATGAACTGCGGCTGCGAATATACTTCCTTTCCGCTGTTTCTGTCCATGAAGGAATGGTATACACGATACGACCACAGCATCGGGACAGCGCTCATCGTCTGGCGCTTTACCGGTTCCACGGCACAGACGCTGGCTGCGCTGTTCCATGATATCGCGACGCCGTGCTTTGCCCACGTGGTGGATTTCATGCGGAATGACCATATGACGCAGGAAAGCACAGAGGATCGGACCCGGGAGATCATCGCCGGATCTGAAACCCTGGGATCTGTCCTCCGGAAGTACGGCCTGGAGGAAGACGACGCGGCAGACTACCATCAATACCCGATAGCGGATAATGATTCCCCGAAGCTTTCCGCAGACCGGCTGGAATACACCTTCGGAAACCTGGTCAATTTCGGAAAATGCACCAAAGCGCAGATGACCGGCATGCTGGATGACCTAATCGTCGGAAGGAATGAATCCGGAGAAGAGGAGCTGATGTTCCGCACCTTTGAGCAGGCGCGGCTCTTTGCTTTCGGTGCGCTGGATATGGGAAAGATCTATGTTTCGGACGAAGACCGATTCTCCATGCAGGCCCTGGCAGAACTGCTGAAGGAAGCCGTCCGGCAGGGCGTAATCTCCATGCGGGACCTGTGGACAGATGAACCGGCCGTGATCCAGAAGCTGTGCGCGGATCCGGAATTCCGGAAGCGCTGGATACATTTCCGCGGATACCGGGAGATTATCCGCGGACAGGAAGACGGGATCATTGTCCGGGCAAAGAAAAGATATATTGACCCGGCCGTTGAAGACCGGGGCCGCATGAGCGTCCTGGATCCCGAATTCAGAGAAGCAGCCGCCCAGTTCCTGAACGAATCCCAGGAAACCAGGCTGACCGGAATATCGGGCGTATTGGACACCCTGCCTGAATAACCCCTGACGGCATCATAAGACAGCAGGGCTCCGCAAGGAACGCAGAGTCACGGAAAAACCATAAGATAACCTTCAATACCGCTGCCAGCGTAGGATTCTGCCTATATCATATCGAATAATACTAAAAAAGAGTTATGCTGGATAAACATCCATAGGAGGAAAAAACATGGCGGATATCACTTGCGACATTTGCGGGCGTTCAGTAAGAAAGTCCAGTATCCAAAGCTGTTCCTATGAAGGAACGCCGGTAAACCTCTGCCCTCAATGCTGGTCAAAGTTTGAGCCAATTAAATACAACACTTCATCCAAAGAAGAATGCCTGTCCTATTTCAACAGTTTCAGCAGTGCAGAAAGCAGCCCTGAAGGAAAAGGGTTTATATCCTTTATCCACAGGAAATATGGCGGCCAGCAGGCCGCTGATAGAAAAGAAGAAGACAACAGCCCGGCTATCATGCTCACAACAGCGCCCTCCCTGGAAGGATACCGCATCATCAGGCAATGCGGAATTGTCTTTGGAGAAACCGTCTTTAAGCATGGAGCATTTTCTACACTCGGTGCGGCCTTGGACAACATTGGCATTGGAAGCCGAGAACTAACCGGTTCCGTATCCCTGATAGAAGAAGCAAGGAAATTTGCATATTGCAAGATGATCAAACAGGCTAAGCAGAGAGGCGCAAATGCTATCATCGCAATTGATTCAGATAATACAATCGGCAATGACGTGATGTATCTTTCATTATACGGCACAGCTGTCCAAGTAATCCCGGAAGCAGAATATCCAGCGCAGAACAATGTAAAAACGGAACCCCCGGCAGAGTAACACCAGGCGATTCTATACCTTCGTATAAGCCCCAAGCCCCTCTCCCCTTGCCTTCAGCTCTTCCCTCGCCTCATCCCGATCTAGCAGGCCGCACTTGAAAGCTTCAATGACATCCGAAGACAGCTTCTGCACCAGCTCCGCCCGCTCGGCGGGGCTGGTCGTCATCATG
>CADBNG010000416.1 GCA_902795985.1 uncultured Lachnospiraceae bacterium | reverse complement strand
GCTGCTCCGGATTCTCCGGCGCCTGGGTTTCTTCCGGCGTCGGTTCCGGAGTCGGCGTCGGGGTCTCGTCCGGAATCAGTTCGCGATAGGAGGACGTATGCATATATTCGGTAGAAAGCAGCTCCCCGCCTTCCCCGTTGTAATAATATCGATAGGTATCGACCACCATGGGCGACTGATATTCCAGTTCAACGTCCACATAGGGATCATCCTCCTCGTGGGTTCCCCAGATTTCCGCGTGAACATAACCATCATCTCCGACGAACATCACGACGCGGATGGGATAGGTCCGGTTGTTCAGGAACTGAAGATCGGGTTCCGGATAGGATACCGTCGCGTCCATTCCCAGAGGAAGATAATGAACCGGGCTTGTATGGTTATTCCGGGTAACGATCTCGAAATCGCTGTAAAGGAGGGCGGCATACAGAGTCGAGGCGACACGGCAGACACCGCCGCCGTACTGCATGACCAGTTTGTCGTTTTCATAGGCATAATCTTCCACGTAGCCTTTATCCGGCGTGGTATCGCCCACCTGCTCGTTAAAGGAGAAAATCTCGCCCGGCATGACAATCGTCCCGTTAACCGCTTCACAGGCTGTGCTCTGGTTCGTAATCTGCGACCAGGATCCGCCGTCCGGAACGGTGTACTGGGTGATCAGGTCCCTCAGCAGCATCTGCTCCATTTCTTCTGTGGTAATCTCAGGCTCCAGCACGGTTTCCTTTACGGAAAACGTCGTTCCTTCCGCCGCTTTTTCAAGGGCTTCAAGAATGGCTTTCTCATCCGCTTCTTTGCCTTCTTTGGCCGGGATTACCTTCAGTCCGTCGCCGTCCCGTTCATAGGACGCGCTTTCCGGCTCGAGATAAACCGCTTTTTTGATTTCCTCAATATCCACTTCTTTCGGTTTCGCCAGCTTCAGATCCGCCAGAACGGTGCCGCTGTACTGGTTCTGTCCGATACCGTCGGCAATTGCTTTGCACACCGCTTCTTTATCAATGCTTTTTCCGGAAACACCGGCAGTGATGGAAATAATGCCGTTTTCTTCCGTCCAGCTTCCGTCCACCGGTCCCTGGTCGATGGATTCATAAACCGCCTCCACTGCTGTCATCAGGCCTGCTTCGTCGGAAAGGACCGGCATAACCGTGGATTCCAGCGTTTCCGGTTCAGAGATCATGCTCTGAATGTAACGAAGTCCCCGGGAAAGCCAGGGTCCGCGGTCGTAGGACACAGCGGGCTCAATTTCTTTGGAAACATCCAGCTTAAGATAAGGATAAACCGGGATATTGAACGTACGGTTTTCCACCGTAACCGCATAGGAAGATTCGCCGTACTGCTCATCGCAGACCTTCTGAATGCTCAGGGCTGCCTGATCGGCGCTCATTCCGGTGATGTTCACACCGTTTACCACATACTGCGTATCAATATCCGTCGTGTCTCCCTTTACGCACAGCATAAGATAGGCAACGACCAGCGCTGCGACGATGCAGAGAATCACAATGGGAAGAATCCACTTCTTCGAATTCTTCGGTTCTGTATTTTCGGAACCGGGAAACTCCGGTTCATTGATTTCCGGTGTGTTTTCGTCCATGAAAAAATAACCCCTTTGACTGAAGACTTGAAATGCCGGACTGCTCCCCCGTCGGCATTTCTATAATAATAAGTCAATTGATTTTCAAAAGCAAGTAAAACAGTAGGCTTTTTCAGTAAACACGAAACGGTTCACAGCACTTCCCGCAGCCATCCGATGCTTTCCTCCGGCCAGTTTTTCAGGCGCGGCGTCAGTTCATGGCCCCAGGGAGAAGATACGCCCAGGGAAAAAGCGTGTCCGCCCACGGAATAGATATGGCTTTCAAAGGGGATGCCCTTTTCGGCCAGAGCCTGCTCCATCACCAGCGTATTGCGGATGTCCACGTCATCGTCGTCGCGGGCTGCGGTGAAAAAGCAGGGGCAGGTGGATTCCGACACATGCTCATTCGGGTACGGGGTTCCGGGCAGGCAGTGATCCATGCAGTCCGGAAGGATCGCGGGATAGACCAGCACGGCTGCCGCGGGCCGTTCCTCGGACATCGTTGCGGCGCAGGCCGCAAGATGGCCTCCGGCGGAAAAACCCGCAACCGCTATTCGGTCCGGATCAAGATGCCACTCTCCGGCTTTGCTTTTCAGCAGTCTGACGGCCTGCCCGTAATCCTCAAGAGGCATCGGCCACCGGCACTGGTCCCCGACGGTATACCGGAGGACAAACGCCTGAAAGCCGGCCCGGGCATACGCTTCCGCCGGCGGATCGGCCTCGCCGTCCGCGCAGATCCGGTATCCTCCTCCCGGGAGGACCAGAATCGCCGGGCGGACTTTTTCATCTTCCCAAAGGTACGCGGTCAGCGTCACTTTTCGTTCTTCATTCAGGCAGCTGATTTCTTTTTTCATTCTGTACTCCTGTTTAAAACATAATGATGCAGGGATCGGTCCCGGGAGATTCCCTCTCCTGTCCCGGCGGACGGACGTCATCTCCGTTTTGCCTAAAAAACGGGAGCTGCTTCCGCAGCCCCCCGCTTATTACTTCAGATACTTTTTCAGGTCTTCCGCCTTGTCCAGCTTCTCCCAGGGGAGATCCAGATCGTCCCGGCCGAAGTGGCCGTAGGCTGCCGTCTGTTTGTAAATCGGACGGCGCAGGTCCAGCATCTTGATAATGCCGGCCGGACGGAGGTCGAAGTTTTCGCGGACGATGCGGGTAAGGGCTTCGTCGGAAAGCTTTCCGGTACCGAAGGTTTCCACCTGGACCGAGGTCGGATGGGCAACGCCGATCGCGTAGGAGAGCTGAATCTCGCATTTATCGGCAAGGCCGGCAGCCACGATGTTCTTCGCGACATAACGGGCCGCGTACGCTGCGCTCCGGTCCACCTTCGTGCAGTCTTTGCCGGAAAACGCGCCGCCGCCGTGACGGGCATATCCGCCGTAGGTATCCACAATGATCTTACGGCCGGTCAGGCCGGAGTCCCCGTTCGGTCCGCCGATGACGAAACGTCCGGTGGGGTTGATATACAGTTTGGTGTTTTCGTCGAGCATGCTCTTGGGAAGAACCGGGTCGAAAACGTATTTTTTGATATCTTCATGGATCTGCTCCTGGAAGACTTCCGGTCCGTGCTGGGTCGAAAGGACCACCGCGTCGATGCGGAAGGGCTTGCCTTCCTCATCATATTCGATCGTAACCTGGCTCTTTCCGTCCGGACGGAGATACGGCAGGGTGCCGTTCTTGCGGACTTCCGTCAGCTTTCTGGTAAGCTTGTGGGCCAGAGCGATCGGATACGGCATGTATTCCGGCGTCTCGTTGTTGGCATAGCCGAACATCATGCCCTGGTCTCCGGCGCCGATGGCATCCAGATCCTCATCGCTCATGTTGTTTTCTTTTGCTTCCAGCGCCTTATCCACGCCCATGGCAATATCGGCCGACTGTTTGTCAATCGCGGTGATGACCGCGCAGGTCTCGGAGTCAAATCCGAATTTTCCGCGGTTGTAACCGATCTCGCTGACCGTACGCCGGACAATATCCTGGATGTCGATATACGCTTTGGTTGTAATTTGACCCATTACGAGAATGAGCCCCGTTGTGGCAGCCGTTTCACACGCTACACGGCTCATCGGATCCTGCTCCATCAGAGCATCCAGAATCGCATCCGATACCTGGTCGCAGATTTTATCCGGATGTCCTTCCGTTACCGATTCCGATGTGAATAACCTTTTTTCCATTGATTGACTTTCCTCCTGTAATTCGTACCTTTTATCGGTCTTTTATAACCTACTCCCTTTGGAACCGTTCGTCAAGGCACTTGGGACACCGTCAAAAATCTGTCCCTGTGCGCGGTTCCGTTTAACGGTCCTCCCGGAAATAGGACAGCCCGAGACTTGCCGGCGGCTGATCCTCTTTTTTCTTTCTAAGGCTCACGACCACAAGGACGATGATCGTAACCACATACGGAACCATCTGAATCAGGTCCGTTACATATCCGGCGACCTTCAGTCCGATAATATCCGGCAGGAACTGATACAGCCAGTAGAACATCCCGAATACATAGGCGCCCCAGATGGCGTTAAAGGGCTTCCAGGTCGTAAAGATGACCAGTGCGACCGCCAGCCAGCCAAGGGCTTCGATCTGGTCCGTCGTGGCCCAGATGCCGTGGTTGTAATCCAGAACGTAATACAGCCCGCCGATTCCGGAGATTCCCGCGCCGATGCAGGTTGCCAGATATTTGTATTTGTTGACCTGGATTCCGTCGGCATCCGCCGTCGCCGGATTCTCGCCGACAGCCCGCAGGTTCAGTCCCACGTGGGTGCGGTTCAGCACCAGGCCGAAAATAACCGCGAGAATAATCGCGACATACACCAGGAAGCCGTAGCCGAAGATCAGCTGGGGCACGCCGGAGCTCCCGAAGGGGAAAATCCTGTGCGCGAACACGGAATTCGCCAGGGGGGCTGCGGTATAGGAAGCGCCGTTCAGAATATAAACGCCGAAGAAATTCGCTACGCCCATGCCGAAAATGGTCAGCGCCAGACCGGTGACGTTCTGATTGGCCCTCAGTGTAATGGTAATAAAGCTGTAGATCAGTCCGCCCGCCATGGAAGCCGCGATACAGGCTGCCAGGGCGATGATCACGCAGACCGCGCCGCTCGGGTTCGGAGAAAGCTTTTCATAATAATAGGATCCCGCAAAGCCGGCAAAGCCGCCGAGGTACATGATTCCCGGCACGCCCAGGTTCAGGTTTCCGGACTTTTCTGTCAGGATCTCGCCGAGAGCGCCGTACATGATAATCGTGCCGAAGGGGATCGCCCGAAGGATCCATGCAAATAAACTGTCCATTACTCTCCTTTCTCCTTATGCCGGAAGATCAGCTTGTAGTTGATAAAGAATTCGCTGCCCAGAATAAAGAACAGGATGATCGCTGTGATGATATCCGCCGCGAAATCATTCAGCGCATAGGTGGATGCAATCTCTGCCGCGCCCTTGGAAAGGAACGTCAGCAGGAACGCAATCAGCGCCATGTAGAACGTATTAAAACGGGCCAGCCAGGCCACGATGATGGCCGTAAACCCGTTGCCGCCGGCGGTGTTGACCGAAATGGTCTGGTCCCGGCCGGAAACCAGCAGGAAGCCCACAATACCGCAGATCGCGCCCGAAATCACCATCGTGCGAAGGCGGACTTTCAGGACGTCGATGCCGGCGTACAGCGCCGTATTCTCCGACTCGCCGATAACGGCGATTTCATAGCCGTGTTTGGAATATTTCAGATAGAAGAACATGAGCACCGCCAGAATGGCGATCACGATGATGTTCACGTTGTAGCCCTGGCCAAAGACCTTCGGCATCCAGCCGGCCTGCGTGCCCATATTCAGTTTTCCGAGGCTGGAGGCCTGGCCGCGCATGTAATTCGTCAGCGCCGCCACAAAGCTGATGGCCACATAGTTCATCATCAGGGTGAACAGCGTTTCATTGGTTCCCCATTTGGATTTGAAAAACGCCGGAATCAGTCCCCAGACGCCGCCGGCCAGGATGGCGCCGACCACCATTACGATAAACAGCACCGGGGCCGGGAAGGTATCGCCGCAGTAAACCATGACCAGCGCCGTCGCCAGTCCGCCCATCAGCACCTGGCCTTCCGCGCCGATGTTCCAGAACCGCATCTTGAAGGCCGGGGCCAGCGCCACACCGATTCCCAGAAGGGTTACCATATCCCGGAGCGCCCAGGAAAACCGCATGGTATTGCCGAAGGTTCCCCGGAACATGACAATGTAAACGCTTAAGGGGTTCAGGCCGGTCACGCCGTAAATAAAGAACGCGTTCACCACCAGCGCCAGGATAATGGCGATAGCCCGGACCAGCACTTTGTGGGGGAACGGGCTCATGTCCCTTTTAATAATCCGGATCAGAGGTTCTTTCATGCTTCCGCCTCCTTTCCGCCTTCATCGGTCATCAGCAGGCCCACTTCTTCCTTCGTGGTTTTTCTCCCGTCCAGAATCCCGTTGATTCTGCCGCCGCACAGCACGACGATCCGGTCGCAGAGCTCAATGAGCACGTCCAGCTCCTCGCCCACGTAGACCACGGCAACGCCTTTGTTCTTTTCGTCGTTCAGCAGACGGTAAATGGTATAGGAAGTGTTGATATCCAGTCCGCGGACCGCGTACGCCGTCATCAGGACCGTGGGTTCGGAGGAAATCTCCCGTCCCACCAGGACCTTCTGCACGTTGCCGCCGGAAAGCCGGGACACCGGGGTGGAAAGGCTCGGGGTAACAACACCGAGACGCTTCCGGATCCGTTCCGCCTGTTTTTTCGGCATTGCCCGGTCGGTAATAAAGGATTTGCCTTCATCATAGGTTTTGAGCATCATGTTTTCATCCATGCCCATGGACCCCACCAGGCCCATGCCCAGACGGTCCTCCGGCACAAATGCCAGATGAATGCCCGCGTCCCGGATCGCCCTGGGGTTCATGCCCACCAGCTGCATCTCCTTATCCGCATTGTCTCCGGCAAAGTAACGGATGCTGCTTCCGGGTTCGGTGCTCTGCAGTCCCGCGATGGACTCCAGCAGCTCTTTCTGGCCGTTGCCGGAAATGCCCGCGATGCCCAGGATCTCCCCGCCGTTAATGGTGAAGTTCAGGTTGTCCAGAACCCGGACTCCTTCATGATTCACCACGGAAAGATTATTGATCTCGATCCTCTTCTGCACATTGACAGGATCGCTTCGTTCGATATTCAGTTCCACCTTTTCTCCGACCATCATCTCCGTCAGGGAATTCTCGGTGGCTTCCGCCGTCGCGACCGAACCGATGTATTCTCCCTTCCGCATGATAACCACCCGGTCCGAAATCTCCAGGACCTCCTTGAGCTTATGGGTGATGATGATGACCGATTTGCCGTCAGCCTTCATGTTCCGGATGACGGCAAACAGCCGCTGCACCTCCTGGGGCGTCAGCACTGCGGTCGGCTCGTCCAGAATCAGAAAATCGGCGCCCCGGTAGAGCACCTTGACGATTTCCAGCGTCTGCTTCTGCGAAACGCTCATTTCGTACACTTTCTGATTCAGGTCCAGTTCAAATCCGTATTTGTCGCAGATCTGCTGCGCCCGGTCCCGGACGGCGCGGAGGCTGAATTTTTCTCCTTTTTTCTTTTCCGTTCCCAGCGCGATGTTCTCCGTCGCGTTGAAAACGTCCACCAGTTTAAAATGCTGGTGCACCATGCCGATCCCCAGGCTGTAGGCGTCCTTGGGGGAGCGGATTTCCACCTGCTTCCCGTGGACATAAATCGATCCGTGGTCGGGGAAATAGATGCCGGAGAGCATGTTCATCAGCGTGGTTTTTCCGCTGCCGTTTTCTCCTAAAAGCGAAAGAATCTCACCTTCCTTTATTTCCAGTGAGACATTCTTGTTCGCTACGATCCGGCCAAAGGTTTTGGTCACATTTTTGATTTCAATGGCGTTTTCCAAAAGAAAAACCCTCCGTTAAAACAGGTAAGGCGGGGAGCGCGTACAGGCTCCCCGCCGCCATTACAGGATCATTCTTTGTCTTCTGTGATGCCGTCAATACGCAGCGCGAAATAGGGGGCGCTGCGGATGGTGGACTCGGAGAAGTATCCGTCCTGAACCGCTTCCACTTCTTCGCCCTGATAGACCAGGACCGGCGAACCGGTGGACCAGTCGTAATAGGAGGTGTCGATCATTGCGGAATCAACCGGCTTGCCGTCTACCGTAAACGTGGAGGTATCGAACACATGGATATCTCCGGACTTGATGCCGGCGATAACCTTATCCACTTCGTCCTTTGTTCCTTCCGCGCAGGCCGGGCCGAGGTCGGTGATATAAACCGAATCCTGGTCATAGCCTTCCGCCCAGTCGACCGCGATGTCGCCGCCCTCGATGAAGGTCTTGAAAGCGTAGGTATAATAGACTGCCCAGTTGTTGGAAGCCGAGGTCAGCGCAACGGTGGGAGCGGTATCCAGCATGTCAACGTTGTAGCCGACGGAGAAGCATAAGGAGCCTTCTTTGGAAAGCTTTTCGCACATGGCCGGAGCGCCCGTGGAATCGGCGTGCTGTCCGATGATGACGCAGCCGTTGGCGACGAGGGCCTGGGCGGTTGCGGCTTCCTTATCGATATCGAACCAGGAATTGGTGTATTTGACTTCCATCGCGACGTTTTCCACAATGCTCTTGATGCCGAGATAGAATGCCGTATAGCCGGAAACCACTTCCGCGTAATCGAAAGCGCCGACATAACCGATCTTGATATTGCCGTCCGCATCAAAACTGTTGGGATAAGCATCCTTGGTCAGGGTTCCCTGATCAAGCAGCTCCTTCAGCTTCAGTCCGGCAACGACGCCGGCAACATAACGGCTTTCGTAAACATCCGTGAAAGCGTTCTTCAGATTGCTTTTTCCGGAAATGGCCGCGAAATCGCCGGTCATGGAAACAAAGGTTGCATCCGTAAACTCTCCGGCAGCCTGATCCATATAGGTCTCATGGCCGTAGCTGTTGGCGAAAATCAGTCTGCATCCGCTGGCATAAAGGTCTGCCGCCGCGTCATAGCAGTCCGAGTTCTCTTCCACCTTGTACTTCCAGAGAACGTTTTCCTCCGGAACGTTGTTCGCTGCCATGGCGGCTTTGATGCCGTCCATGTGGGCCTTGGTATAGCCTTCGGTCTCGTCACCGACCAGGATCACGCCGATTTTGACGTCCGGTGCTGCCGTTTTGTCCGCAGATCCGGATGCCTGCTGTGTTCCCCCCGCGGGCGCGGCAGAACCTCCGCAGGCTGCAAGGCAGAACACCATAGCTGCTGCGAGAATAATACTGATTGCTTTTTTCATTTTTTTCTCCTTCGTATGGGATTTTAAATTGGATATAGGCTGCGCAAAAGGGCCTTTTCGTACTCTTTCACCACAGCAAAAAATATAGCATATCGGCCCTTATATATCAAGGCGGAAGGACCGATTTCCCGTTCATTTTTCGGCAGTTTCCCGGCCGGTCAGCGCAGATCGGAAAAAGGTTCCGTTCCGGAGGGTTTCAGCCGAAACCAGTAGCCGTATTCCCGGACAAAGCCCAGGGACCGGTAAAGGGCAATTGCCGGATCGTTGTCTTCCACAACCTGCAGATAGGCCTGTTTCACCCCGGCTTTCTTCCCGGCGGACAGCAGGGTTTCGCAGACCTTTCTCGCCAGCCCCCTGCGCCGGCAGCTCTCCTCGACGTTGATGGCGTAAATGCCGATGTAATCCCGGTCCAGGATTCCCAGGCCGGTAGCGATAATCCGCCCGTTTTCCCGGATTGACGCGCAGATGACGTCCTTGGGAATCGCGGCATACATCGAGGGAACAATCTTCAGGTGAACGACGGTGGCGTTTTTCTTGATGGAAAACAGCGCGTCGATCCATTCATCGGAAATACGCTTATCCAGGGACACTTCCGGATGCGCCGGATACTCCCTTTCTTCCGTCAGGCTGCAGCGCATTACCGCTGTTTCATGCCGGACCACATACCCTTTTTCCTCCAGAATACGGTCGAAGGACGGTTCTGTGAGCGGGGTGATCTTAAAAATGCAGGGGGTGTTACAGCGGCGGTAGATTTTCTCACAGTAAGCGATTTTTTCATCCACGGGGATCTGGGATTCGCCGATCTGCTCCACACAGTTGGTCCGATGGGTATAAAAATACGAATAGCGGAGAATCCAGCCGTCGTACAGCTGCATCTGGTGGGAAGGCCAAGCATTCAGGGAAAGGTCTTCAATCGTTTTTATTTCCTGCCGTTCCATGCTGTCCTCATTTCATAAAGTGCAGGAAACGCGGCCGGCGCGTTTCTTCATTGTTATTTCCGGACCGGCCGCAAAGGGCTCCGGTCCGGAAAAATCGTCCCTGACAGGTGCCGGTTTCCGGAATTACTTCAGGAATCCGTTGATGATCTGCTCTTCCGCTTCGGCTTCGGTCAGTCCAAGGGTCATCAGCTTGATAATCTGGTCGCCGGCGATTTTCCCGATCGCGGCTTCATGCACCAGCGCCGCGTCCACGTTATTGGCTTCCAGTCCCGGGACGGCCAGGATCCGGCCGCTGTCCATAATGATGGAATCGCATTCCGTATGTCCGGAACAGGCGGCGTTGCCCACCAGCTTCGCGTCGAATTTCTGATAGGATTCATCCCGGGCAACGGAACGGGAAACCACGTCGGCGCTGCAGCCCTCCCCGTCCAGGGTGACGTCGTATTTGCTGATCGCCCGCTGGGATCCGTGGGTCATCAGACGTTCCCGCACCACCAGCTTCGCGTTTTTTGCCAGATCCGCCGTGGTGACACGGTCGGTATCGTCGACGCCTTTGATCTGGACCATTTCCATCTCCATGGTGCTGTCTTCCTCGAGATGGACTTCCGTCCCCGGGTTCAGGATCCGCTTCCCGCTGCCGTTTCCGGAGCCGTAATGCTTCTCCACATAACGGATCTTCGCGCCTTTTCCGACAAAAAAGCGGTGAATGCCGTCATGCTGGGAATCCTGGTTGCCGCAGTTGTCGATACCGCAGCCGGCGACGATGGTCACGTCCGCGCCTTCGCCGATATAAAAATCATTGTAAACCACTTCCGTTAGTCCGCTCCGGGTCAGGACCACGGGAATATGGACGCTTTCATTTTTCGTGCCCGGACGGATCCGGATATCCAGTCCGCTGCCGTCTTCCTTGGACGTAATCTCGATATTGGCCGTCGAGGCCCGGCCTGCCGACTCTCCGTTGGAACGGATATTATAGGCGCCTTCCGGAACCTTGTGCAGGTCCGCGACCTCCATCAGAAGTCTCTTCTGTATTTCATCCAGTTTCTGCATTACTCTTCTGTTCCTTTCGTCAGACTGTTCGGCCGGCATTCCTGCAGGGCGGAGGGGGTTCCGATCAGCGTCGGCAGGACCTCCGTCCTCGCTCCCTGGGCGGTCAGTTTCCCGTCTTTGAGCACGATGATTTCATCCGCTATGTTCAGGATTCTTTCCTGATGGGAAATGATCAGGATGGAGCGGTCGGCATGTCTTTTCCGGATGCCTTCAAACACTTCGATCAGGTTCCGGAAGCTCCACAGATCGATTCCCGCCTCCGGCTCGTCAAAAACGGAGATTTCCGGATCCCTGGCGAGAACGGTGGCGATTTCAATCCGCTTGAGCTCGCCTCCGGAAAGGCTGGAATTGACCTCCCGGTCGATATAATCTCTTGCACACAGGCCGACTTCCGAAAGGTACCGGCAGGCATCCGTTACCGAAAGCCGTTTGCCCGAAGCGATTCTCAGAAGGTCAAGCACCTGAATTCCCTTAAACCGGACCGGCTGCTGGAAGGCAAAGCCGATTCCCATTTTTGCCCGTTCAGTAATGGAAAGCTCCGTGATATCCGTTCCGTTAAAGAAGATCTGTCCGCTTTCCGGCTTCTCAATACCCACGATCAGCCGGGCCAGGGTGGATTTTCCGCCGCCGTTCGGTCCGGTGATTACGATGAGTTTTCCGTCCGGAATCGTCAGGCTGATATCCCGGATGATCTCTTTTTTTTCTCCTTCGTCGTCCACGCCGAAGGAAATGTTTTTCAGT